>JBJOGT010000488.1:0-7157 GCA_046048115.1 Cyanobacteriota bacterium
AGCCATGTCTTCGGTATCACTGTCCGCATCGGGAATAAAGCTGGGAATATCGGCCAAAAAGCTGTCTGGCATTTCCAAAGTATCCCCGGCATTGGAGAGTAAAGACAGATCCTCTTCGATCACTTCATTTTCCGCCGTGGTTTCTTCCAACGCAAAGAACCCTAAGCTAGGCTCTTCTTGCCCTGTGCCGGTTAGTGCGGCCAGTAGGGCATCCCCATCAGGGCCATCGTCCCCCAGTTCTTCAAGGGTCTGGTCTTCAAAACTGAATTCACCAAGATCGGGTTCTTCCGTCATATCGGGCAGTTCTAGCCCAAGCCCAACGTCTTCTCCTTCCTCCATATCTGGGAGTTCCGCTGTGAATGTGCCTGTTTCCCCCCCATCAGCAAGGAGGTTGTCAACGTCCAACAGTCCCGTTTCAGCGGTCTCGGAAAAATCAGGCAACAATGCTGCTGGGGGTTCTCCAGTCTCAAATTCACTGGTCTCGAATTCATTGTCGATTCGTTCAACATTGTCGGGGATATCAACCCAATTGTCTGTCTCAATGCCTAAGGGGACAGTTGACCCAAATGCAACTGGCGTATCTATTGCTAACGGAGGCAATACCTCTTCCTCGTCAAAAATATCGCGCCCTGCCATGATTTCTTCACTGCTAACTAAGGAATCGGGCATATCGACCCAGTTCTCATCCGTAACCGGGGCTTCAGGGGGAGCAAAGGGAGAAAGATCCTCGGCTTCAGCCCCAGGGGGGGCGGCAAAAGAATCTGTATCAAATACGTCGGTTTGCTCAAAGGGGGATGGCTGGCTATCCTCGGTACTAGAAAACTCCTCCGTTAATTCAGGGAAGTCTGGGGTTTCGCTTTCAACAACGGCGACAACTTCAGGGAGTTCTAACGGCTCAACGGCTAATTCCCTGTCCCCTTCCTCGCTGATTGCATCGGTGGTTTCTGGGGATAAGGATTCTCCAAAGTTGCTGAGGGCGGCTATGCCAGCACCGATCGCCGCTGCTCCCCCGGCGATCGCCGCAGTCCCCCAATTCCCTGGGGTCGGTTCAGTTGCTAACGATTCAGTTTCCTCCGTTATCCTTTCCGTTGCCGTTTCTGGGGTCGGGAAAGGCGGCGCAACGGTTAGGGACTGGCGCAGGGATTCGAGTTCGTCCTGATGGCGAGCTTGCAACGCTTGCACGGCTTCTTGATGTTGGTGTTCAACCTCAGCTAAACGGCTTTGTAAGGTTTCTTGGTGGTTCTGTTCGACCTCAGCTAAGCGGTTTTGTAGCGCGGCCAGTTCTTCGCTGTGATCGGGGGGAATTTGCTCCAAGGAAACACTGGATTGTCTAAGGGATTCAAGTTCCGCTTCAAGGTCGCGAATTTGGGCTTGGTGGGCAGCTTCGAGGGCGGCTAATTGGGATTCCGCCGCCTGCCGCTCGGATTTTTGTGCATCTAGCTGGGATTGCAGGGTATCGGCTTCCTCATTGGCACTCTGGGCACGGTCAAGTTTCTTTTTGGCACTAGCTAATTTTTTTTGGAGTTTGCCGACAAAGGCGAAATAGGTAATGGCAAAACCGGCGATCAGACCGCCAATGATTCCCAAAACCAAAAATAAAGATTCCATGGGTGTCTCCAAAGTGACAATAAGACAATAATTTAAACAGTACCCATTATTACCAGCGTAGCTTAACATCGATTAGGAATTCCTATCGGAGCAGCGCTCAAAACGGGTTAATGAGTTTTTTGAAAGTAATTTTATCGACGGAACGGAAAAAGTGTTTTGTATAGGGGTCTTGTTTAAGAGACTCAATTCCCTGTAACAGGGGGAGGAGAGGTTAGATAATGATTATCCGCTTAAATCATAGAAAATTTTGGCAGTACTGTCTGCTCAAGTCAAAATTTCTTAAGAATTAATGGCAAACAACTTCCATCCCGCCAACCGCTGCAAAGATATTTCTGCTAGGCGATCGCCTTAATTTTGGACGTTTTTGATCCGTAGAATTACTGGTAAAAATTTTTTTTGATAATGTCTCCCAGGACATCAACTTTCACCCATCGCGACACTTTCTTGGTAGGCGGCATAAACCCCTTGGACGTTATACCAATTGAGAAAAATACGGGCAATTTCCAGGGCCAGTTGGGGACGTTTTTGATCGATAAGCCACTGGAGCAAAGGGGCAAGGGTTTTTTCGTTCAAAGCCCCTCCCAGGGACAGGAGTCCCCACAAAAGCCAATGCAGGCGGGTCATTTGGATCATTAACCGCACTTCCCAGGTGGGATGTTTTTGGTAAAACAAAACGCCCATGCGCCCCCGCTGGATTTCTTGGTCGATCAGTTTGGGAATTTGGCTCAAGTTGAAGGGAGGATGCCAATGATAACCCACTGCTTGGGGACATTTCACTAATTTTAAGCCCAGGGTTTTGAGCCGGACTCCCAGTTCCAGATCTTCCCAGCCATAGAGTTGAAAGCGATTATCAAATAGTCCGGCTTCTAGTAACCAGCGTTTGGCGATCGCCACATTGCCGGTGGCAAAAAAAGCTGCCGAAAAATCCGTTAATTTGTAAGGCTCCGATTCGGGATGGTCAAAATTGCAGGTATTAACCACCGATCCGTAGGTGAACACTTTATCCGAATGGTGTTGCTGTTGTCCCCGCGCTAGACCGTCAGCATGGGCTTGCAAGAAAACATCCGTTACCACCAAATCACTGTCAATGAAAATGATGGTATCCCCCTGGGCTTTTTCAACCCCTAAATTCCGGGCGGCGGCGGGGCCTTGGTGATCCTGCAAAAATTCCCGCACATGGGGAAATTCAGATCGGTGATTCGCCAACCAAGCCAGGGTGTCGTCGGTGGAACCATCGTCCACCAAAATAATTTCATAGCCAGTGATCTTACAGAAATCTGCACCGGGGGGCGTCGTAGGGTCAAAAACCTGCCTTTCCAAAGCCCGGAGACATTTTTCCAGAATTGGCCTGCGGTTGTAGGTGGGAATAACAACGCTGAAAAACATAATCAACCTAGGGGATTTTAATGCTGTGTTGAGTCTAAGCTTTGAGTAACTCCCGAGCCGTTTTTGCCACTGGCTCCGCCCCATCGGTCGCGAGACGCTGGAGTAGGGCTGGGCAATCTGGATGTTGGAGTTGTCCAATGGCCAAGGCTAATCGGTAGCGTACTTGCCAATCCCCATCTTCGATTAGGGGAGCTAGTAAATTAATTGCTTCGGGATCACCTAATTCCCCCAAGGCGCTGATGGCCGCAGTACGAATTAAACTATTGTCCGACGCTAAGGCAATTTTTAGCAGGTCAAAGCCCCGGCGATCGCCCATTTCCCCCAATGTGGCCACGATGCTCATTTGCAGTAACCATTCCGGGGTTTCTTCGTAGGCCTTTTGTAGATCAGGATAGGCCGCTGTTAATTTGAGACCCCCAATCACATCCGCTGCCACCGATTGCACATCAACTTCCGGATCATTAAAGAGGCGATCGCGCAGTAACACCAATGCGCCGTCTAAATCAGCCTGGCCCACCGGATCTAATTGACTCACTGCGGCATAACGAATGCGGGGATTAGCATCATTAACCAGGGGTTTCAGGAGGGGAAACGCCGTAGCGGGATCAAGCTGGCGCAGTTGGTTCAAGCCCCGGACTTTGTCGCTAAAGTTATCGGAATTGAGTAAGGCTTGGATCGTTTCTAAAGAATGACTCATACAAAAAGAAAGTTGAGTAACGGCGGGATTGGGGCGATCGCCACAACATAAAACGGAAGAGGAAATGGGTAAATGCCGAGCCGATCAAAGTCGGACAAACCTAGGCAATTCAATTCCATCATACGCCCAACGCTTCCGCAATCTTTGAGCAACCTCAGGGGCAACGCTTCTCGCTACTGGGGTACACTAGGGAGAATTTGTTCCTGACTTTTACCGTCGATCATCACCGTGGCCCACTCTGACTCTGTTTTGAAAACCCCGCTTTATCCTTTAATTAGCCAACAGACCAATAAATTAACGCCGTTTGCGGGCTGGGAAATGCCTGTACAATTTAGCGGACTCAAACAAGAACATCAGGCGGTACGACAGGCAGTGGGGATGTTTGACATTTCCCACATGGGCAAGTTTGTTTTGACCGGGTCAGGGATTCTAAAGGCGTTGCAAGGGTTGGTGCCCACGGATTTGTGCCGACTGAGCCGGGGTAAAGCCCAATATACGGTGTTGTTGAATGACCAAGGGGGTATTATCGACGACATTATCGTTTACGACCAGGGGCAAACCTCCGATGGGCAGGAACGGGTGACGTTAATTGTTAATGCGGGCACCACAGCAAAGGATCGGGATTGGTTGCTTGGCCATTTACTCCCAACCGTTACCCTGACGGATTTATCCGGCGATCGGGTGTTAATTGCCCTCCAAGGTCCAGAGGCGATCGCCGTTTTACAACCCTTCGTCGATCAGGATTTGACCCCACTACCTGCCTTCGGGCACCTTGAAGCCTCTCTGTTAGGGGAAACTGTTTTTATTGCCCGCACGGGTTACACCGGGGAGGATGGCTTTGAAATTATGCTTTCCCCCAGCGCCGGTCAGCAACTCTGGCAAACCTTCTTAGACCAAGGGATTGTTCCCTGTGGCTTGGGAGCCCGGGATACCCTCCGGTTGGAAGCGGCCATGGGCCTATACGGCCAAGACATGGACGATTACACCACCCCCTTGGAGACCGGCTTGGGGTGGTTGGTGCATCTGGATAAACCGGAGGACTTCATCGGGCGTTCGATTCTAGAGCAGCAAAAAGCCCATGGGGTCAAAAAACGCTTAGTAGGGATTGCTATGGAGGGTAAACAAATCGCTCGCCATGATTACCCAATTATTCACCAGGATCAACCGGTGGGAATCATCACCAGCGGCACCCTTTCCCCTACCCTCAATAAGGCGATCGCCCTGGGTTATGTGCCCGTTGCCTTAGCGAAAATTGGCCAGGTCTTAGCGGTGGAAATTCGGGGTAAAACCTACCCAGCCCAAGTGGTGAAAAAACCATTTTATTGCTCTGCCCGTAAACCCTAACAATTTTCTATTTCCCCCCCGCCATCATGGTGATCAACGGTGGGCAATGCAAGCACAATAAGGGTTTCTCGGGAGTCATTTTCGACTAAGGGCGGGCTAACAATTTCCATTAATCCCCCCATTTTTTCGATGATTGTTTGGGCTAATTGCGCGGTTAAAGCCGGAGACAGCACACATTGATGACTAATTTTTTGTAAATGACTTAAATCTAAAGGCTGTATTGTCTCATCCTCCTGAGCAGAAAGTTGCCACATCCTAGCCGGACAGGGTAGGTGCAATGTCACTTGCAGATTGGGCTGTTCCTCGGCTAAGGTTACGTCTAGTCTGATAATGCCGCTTTTATCCTGGGTAACCTCTAGGGCACGAACAATTAAATTTCTGAAAACCCAGAGAATTTTTTGGCGATCGCCATTGATGGACGGGAAGCAATCCGGGGCGCAAAGTTCTAATTGGAAATTACGATTACCGACGGGTAATTTGATGATAGATTCTAAGTCTTTCCATAAGTCCGAGAGGGCAATGGGATAACAATTCAGGCTTATTTTACCATAATCAATTTTAGAAACTGTCACTAAATCGTCGATCATAGTTAGGAGTTTCTGGGCCGCCTTATTGGCATCGATTAAAAATTCTTTTTCTTCCGCTGGACTATCACAAAAATCATGGAGAATTAACTGCTGTAAGCTAATTAAACTAGTCAACGGCGATCGCAATTCATGGGCAATACGGGCCAAAAAAAACTGTTTGTAATCATTAATTTCCTGCTGGGTCTGCAAAGCTAACCGTAATGTTTGATTATCTTGTTGCAGTTGCTCAAGCTCATTCATAAACTACCCAAATTCATCGGCATTCAACGGTTGATATCCATCAAACTTAGGCTATTTTAATCTGACCCTGGCGCAATACCCTAAATTTTTCTCCTTGCCATTGCACCACCGTAGACGGATAACCATTGCCGATGGGACTCATTTCTTCTAAATCTCTACAATCTAAGGCCATCACCGTGGGAAAGGTTTGGCTAATGGCGGTTAATGTTTCCAATGGCGGTTGCCCTGATAAATTGGCGCTGGTGGTAGCGAGGGGGCCAGTGTTTTGCAAAATTTCCAGGGCGATGGTTTGGTCGGGAATTCTGACGCCAATAGTCTGGTCTTTCTTGGGGTTAATGGCCGGGGGAAGGCGATCGCTAGCCGGTAATACCAAGGTCAATGCCCCTGGCCAATGGCGATCCATCAGGGTCTGCCAGAGTGGTTTTTCCCTAGGCGTCGTCACCAAGTAGGGCCATAAATCCTCTACCGTTGCCGCCATCAGAATTAAGGGCTTACCCAAATCCCGTTGTTTAAGCTGATAAATTAAATCCGAGTGCTCAGGACGCACCGCTAAGGCAGGAACAGTATCGGTGGGAAAGCTCACTACCTGACCGGCGATCGCCGCATTAATAACATCTGCTCGAGATCCTAACGGCATATCATTTTCTCTCCCCAATTGAATAGGTGGCAACTTAGCTAAAAAAACCGAATTTTTGTTATTTTAGGCAGCAATTGTCATTATGGCTAATTCCTATTCAAGGGTGGCAAAAGCTAAAAGCCAGTATGGTAAGGATATCTGGAAAATAGAAGCAAGTCACCAAGATTGAAACAATCACGTTCGTTTAATCCTAAATTCCGCAGGTTGGTAATAATGACAGGGTATTTGATCAATGGCGCTAAAACTGTTACGCCGTAAGTAGGTAGGCACAATTAGTTTTCTAGGAAATTGAGTCACAGCAAGGCTTTCAATGACATCTATTTTAATATTTAAATCCACCCACCTAAACATTTTACAATTTTTCAGATCGTTGCCTAACCTCTGATCCACCCTTTAACCAATAACAACTCGATCCCCTTTCTTCTTGGTTTAAGTCTAGTCAAAAACCTATCGCAGTCATCGTTACCCCCTAGGCTGATAGCTAATAACCCTGGGGAAGAATTTTGAGACTGTGAGGGACTTCGGCATGGTAAATCCCCAAAAAAAGGGGGGATTCACTACTTTTTGGGAGAGATGGGCTTTTTTACTTGTATTATTATTTTCTATTTTTCAAATTTTCAAAGGGCCTCTTAATCTTGGCCTAAACGCGGTAGGTTAT
>JBJOGT010000489.1:0-5639 GCA_046048115.1 Cyanobacteriota bacterium
CATGGACGGCAATTTGCTTTTTCACAATGCCACCACTGGCCGCTAAGTCCTCGGCAAAGGCGATCGCCGTAGCTAAATCGCTAAAACTGACAATGGCTTCCGCCCAGGGCAATGCGGGGGCCAAGGGGAGGGTGAGTTGGGTAATAATGCCATTGGTGCCGTAGGCATGGAGCACCGCCTGGGTCTCTCTCCCTTCTAAGGTTAAAACCCGTGGCTCCGCTTCCATGGTTACCACCCTCAAGGCTTGAACATTGCCCGGTTCTGCCAATAAACCATAGGTGATTGATCCCATGCCCGCACTACCGCCCCCCACAAATCCCCCGATCGTCGCCGTTTGATAGGTAGACGGTGCCATGCGTAATTCCCAACCCATCGCCTGGGCCTGTTGATCCAACTTGGCTAATTTAACCCCCGGTTCGGCGATCGCCCGCCCTGGTTGTAAATCAATAATTTTTTGCATCTGACTCATATCCAAGACAATCCCCCCTTGTAAGGGCACTACCTGGCCATAATTTCCCGTCCCCGCTCCCCGCACCGTTAAAGCAATTTGGTGGGCAACGCAATATTGCGCCAAGTGAATAACTTCAGCTTCAGATCGGGCCAACACTACCAAATCTGCCGACTTTCCTTGTAATTGGGCTTGCAAAATTGGGCTGAAATGGTGAAAATCGCTGGATAATTTTTGACATTGAGGGGGATCTTGGATAACGTACAACCCTTTAGCGGTCAATTCCGCCGCAATCACCTGCCAGTTAGCCATAGGACCGTTGGTTTGCTTAAATTTTCTTAGTGTTCACGGATTTTGTGGGCAAGCTATAACCTTACCTTAATAAAAAAGGAGAGCTGAAAAACCCTCCCACGGCATATTTCCATAATGAAGAAGCGATCAGGTTGCTATTTTGCTTGAACTACCGAAACGGGTATCCCCATCTTAATCATGTTGTACAGGGCAATGACATCGGGGTTGCGCATTCGGACACAACCATGGGAGGCTGCTGTGCCCAGGAAATGCTCATGTTTTTTGGGGGTACCGTGGAAACCGATGGTATTTTTGCCGTCACTCCAGAAACCGATCCAACGAACGCCGATGGGGCCATCCAGGCTAGCAGGGACTTTTTTGCCATTCCAAGGATTTTCCCAGACTGGGTTTTCCACCATTTGAATGACTTGAAAGTTACCTTTTGGTGTTTCCCACCCTTTTTTGCCGATCGCCACGGGATAGCTAGCCAGAATTTTGTCATCTTGATAGGCATAAACCTTCTTCTCTCCCAAAACCAAAACGATGTGAGTGGCTAAGGGCTTGGTTGTTTCGCTGGTGGCAGCGGTTTCGGGGGCGGGGGTCTTAGGGGCTACGGGGGTCATTTCTGATGCCGGAGCCGGGGGAGGCACATTGGTTGAGGTCGTTTCGGCGAGGCTAGGGAGTCCCAAACCTGTGACTGCTATGCTTGCACTCCCCAACCAGAGCACGAGACGGGATAGCGAAAAAGTAACGTTATTCATACAAACTTTAGACAATGGACACTCAGGACTGGACAATGGTACGGCATTAAATTAAAGAGACTATTTTAATAGATCGCTATACTGTCTGCTGGGGTTCCGGGACGGAGCGGCGATCGCCACCAATCCGATCACTCGTCCCCCCTGTTGTTCAATGGCCTGTTTCGCTTCCTGGGCCGTGCTGCCCGTAGTGACAATATCATCCACAATCAACCAGGGGTATTTTCTGTTAAATTGCTTGCCGACCTGGAACACCGACTGCAATTCCCGTTGGCGATCGCCGGGGCTAAGACTAAATAATGCTTGGGTATTCTTGATACGCTGCAATGCCTGGGGATAGAGGGGATACCCCGTCCATCGACAAAATCCCGCCGCTATTTTTTCGGACTGATTGTAGCCCCGTTGTTGTTGTTTGGCACGATGGAGGGGAATGGGCACCACCTGACAGTTTGCCAAAGATTTGCTCAACGCAGATTGGGCCAGCCATTGTTCGGCTAACTGTTCGCCCAACCAAAGACCAATCTCCGGTCGTTGTTCAAATTTCATCGCTGTAATCGCCCGTCGTAACTGCCCCTCATACCGTCCCCACACCCACCGGGGAAACGCCCCCTGCCATTGCTGTATCGGATTCGGCGATCGCTCCTGCAAAATCTGGGCAGTACAATCCCGGCAAAATTGTGATTGAGCAGGGCGCCGACAGAGGGGACATTGGGCTTGAAAAAGCAGAGATTGAACAAAACGCCACATATCGTTTGTGAATAAATTGGTCGGCATCATTCCCCAGGGGCTGTCCCTCCCGTTAAGCGGTTTGCTCGGTCAGGGGAAAATCTTGCTTTTCGATCGCCGCTCTAATCTCGTTTAAATCTATGTAGCGATCCGTTGCATTACGCAATTCCCTAGCAATCATGCCTTCGGTGGAAATGACAGTGATATGGGTACTCTTAGACCGCAGCAGTTCGATCGCCCGTTCAAAATCCCCATCCCCACTAAACAAAACCACCCGGTCATACTGATCTACTGTATTAAACATATCTACAACAATTTCTATATCTAAATTCGCTTTTTGGGAGTATTTACCCGAAATATCATCATAATATTCCTTTAAAATTTTTGTTCTAACCGTATAGCCCAGACTAATTAAAGCATCCCGAAACCCCCGTTGATCTTGAGTATCTTTTAAACCCGTATACCAAAATGCGTTAACCAGCTTAACGGAAGGATCTGCGGTTAAAAAGGTTAATACCCGTCGGGGATCAAAAAACCAGCCATTTTTTTGTTGAGCATAGAACATATTATTCCCATCCACAAAGATAGACATACGATCCCTGTGGAAAGGAACTCCATTATGAATTGTCATATAAAAATTAAATTGTAAAAATAAAGAAAGCTAGCAATAAGCTAAGAAAATAAGATAGAAATTAGCGTTAAAAATAATAACCGTTGTTAGTTTAGCGTAATTCTTTAATGTTTGCTTAATCAATTTGTCCCCCTAAGGGGTGCCCGCAACTTGATTAACCGTTGTGCTCCACTGTCCCGCTGTCACCCCTTAACCCGTACCCTAAAAAGCAAAAAAAAAGCAACCCGAAAGATCAAGCTGCCCTAAATTCTTGTTTGAGATAACGGTTTTCGCTACCCTGGCGTTTCCAAAGTCAGCAGAGCGTCATGCACCATTTTAAGATTGCGAAAGCGGTCAGAATAACTCCGCATGACCTCTAGGGCAAACATGGGGGTTTGCTGAATAGCAAAGAAAAAATGTTCTCGATTCATTTCCGCAATTTTGCAATCGGTTTTGGCGATCGCCGTTGAAGCCCTCATGTGATCCTCGTGAACAATGGCCCCGACCCCAAAAATGTCACCGGCAGCCAAGGTTTCAACAGGATGACCGTGAATCGATAAATCGACTTCTCCTTCGATAATGCCAAACATGTGGGCATCATTGTCCCCTAGCTTGAAAATCACCTCTCCGGCTTTTACCGTTTTTTCTGGGGCACTTTCAAATATCCTGACGGTATCGATCATCAAGTTAGACATCAGACACTCCTAAGGGTTAAGAATATGTTAAGAAAATTAGGCATTTTCCTGTTCCTTAAATTCCCTAATCATCGTATCAGTATGAAGCACCGTATCAACCGTAGAAATTGAATTGTTCAAAACATGGAAAAAGGCAAGTTTTTGATTAACAGTTTCCAGCTTTTGCTGAAAATCAGCGGTCAAAGCAGGATCATGACAGCTTTCTAGATCACTGAGCAATTTGCCGTGGGCAATTTGATAATAGGATTGTAAGTCCCGAAAATAGGCGTGCATTTCTGAAACCACTGAAAGGATGGAGTGGTTCGCTATTGCAAATTCTGGTCGTTTATTCTCCATTAGTAACCGCTGTTTTACAGATATATTCTCACCCCAATTTTACCCCCTAACAGAGGTGGAAGGACTGACGATGTTTTTAAAAAATGGGTCGCCTGGGATTCGAACCCAAGACCATTCGGTTAAAAGCCGAGTGCTCTACCGCTGAGCTAGCGACCCGTTGTGTGTTGTTCACACGATTTACTACCTTACCATAGCTTTTGGCTCAGGACAAGCAAAAAGTGATGCCGGCAAAAAAGAAAATAAAGGAGCGAGGAAAATCTAAGGGGTGGTTCGGGGCCCTAACGGTGATGTTTCAGAAATTGGGCACCATCTGCGCGACGGACTGCATTAAATGTTGGCTAACTGGCAAACTGTCAACAACCATGGTTAGGCAAAGCAGCATTAGGTAGAGGATGGAAAACTTGAACAGGCTCCGTGCCAGATCTTTGTCGAAGGGAGCTTGCTTGAGTTGCCAAGCTTTCCGCAAAAATTGTCCCCCCAACAAAACGGCGATCGCCCCATAACCCCAATCCAACTGATGGAGGGGATAAACCAGGAGCAAACTGAGGGGCACCACCAACAGGGTGTAGTACCAAATTTGCACAACGGTTTTTTCTTCCCCGGCAATCACCGGCAGCATGGGGACATTAACCTGGGCGTAATCATCCTTAATCATTAAGGCCAAAGCCCAGAAATGGGGTGGTGTCCAGAGAAAGATCAGGGTAAATAGTAACCAGGGTGTCCAGCTTAAATCCCCGGTGACAGCGGCCCAACCTACTAGGGGGGGAATGGAACCGGCCGCACCGCCGATGACAATATTTTGGGTAGTGTGACGCTTGAGCCAGTGGGTATAGATCAGCATGTAAAACACAATGCCGGAGAGGGCTAGGCAACCACTCAAGACATTCACAAAGGCAGCAAAAAGGGCAAAGGAAAGTAGACCTAATCCCAGGGCAAAAATAAGGGCATGGCGGGGTTGAACCCGACCGGAAGGAATGGGTCGGGCCCGGGTGCGGAGCATTTCGTAGTCGATATCTTGGTCGTAAATGCAGTTTAAGGTTTGGGCTGATGCCGCTGCCAAGGTTCCCCCCAGGAGGGTAATCATTAATTGGCCCAAGTCCACCCGTCCTTCGGAGGCAATCCACATCGAAGCAGCGGTGGTAATCAATAACAGGGGAATAATTCTCGGCTTGGTTAATTGATAGTAACTTTTGAGCACCGCCGGTATGGTGTCATGGTGGCGGTGAATTTTTGTGGAAGTAACCATAGAGAATCAAATTGAAAAAGGGTTGGGGGAAAGGTCGAAAATTGTTCTTGAATTTTAAGGGAGCCTTTCCTAACGGCATCAAAAAAGTAATCGAAAAAGTAATCGAAGTAATGACTGTTTACGCACTGACGGGATCTCGATGATCTCGGATGGCTAAAACGGCGATCGCCAACAGGGTGCCCCAGAGGCAAATGCCAACGCTGTGGTGGGCGACGGTGAGGGGTTCAATTTGTAGATGGAGTTTTAGGGTGGCAACGCCCAGGAGAATTTGACCACTGAATAGGGCCGCCGCCGTCAGTCCCAATTGCCGCAATAGGGGATTTAGCGCCGGAGTCCGCCCCGTACACCACAGGGTTGCCCCCACCCCGATCGCCGTAGGAAGAATGCCCAACAGATGACTATGGAGCACTTGGCACACGGGATGACCGGCGATGGCCAAACATTGGTGGGCCGCCCATTGGGAACCGACTAACGCCCCCAATAAACATTGCAGATAGATAATGCCAGTGCTTACCAGTGCTACCCCCCG
>JBJOGT010000490.1:0-3012 GCA_046048115.1 Cyanobacteriota bacterium
TAGAAGCCATTAAGGCGTGGAATTTTGTTGATTAGTATCCAGGCGATCGCCGCTGGAGATTAAGGATAAAAAGCTAATTGGGGTAATCCCAACCCTTCTTCCCAACCCAACATTAGGTTCAAACATTGCACCGCCTGACCCGCTTGACCTTTAACCAGATTATCGATCGCCGAGAGGACAATCACCCGCCCGGTTCTGGGATCAGTTTCAATGCCGATATAGCAGAGGTTTGTGCCCCAGGCCCATTTGGTTTGGGGATAAACGCCGTGGGGTAAAATTTTCACAAAGGGGGAGGCGCGGTAAAAGGCACTGTAAATGGTGATCAAATCATCCCGCACCAACCCCGGATCCCTCAGCTTGGCATAGACCGTGGCTAAAATGCCCCGCACCATAGGAATCAAATGGGGCGTAAATTGTAGTTTTAGATCAGCACCCGCCAAATCACTGGCAATTTGCTCAATTTCCGGGGTATGACGATGTTTTGCCACCCCATAGGCCCCCAAAGATCCCTCCGCTTCCGCCAATAACATATTGACCTTGGCTTCCCGTCCGCCGCCGGAGGTTCCCGACTTGGCATCGATAATGACGGTATCCGGATCAATTAAGCCTTGTTTGAGCAGGGGAGAAAGGGCTAATAGACTCGCGGTGGGATAACAGCCAGGGCAGCCAATTAATTGGGCATCCTTAACCGCCTCTCGGTACAACTCCGGCAACCCATAAATGGCCCGACTATTGACCCCTTGATCCTGACGTTCCTTTTTGTACCATTCGGTGTAGGTGCTGAGATTACGAAAGCGATAATCCGCCGACAAGTCTAAAACCTTGCAGCCTTTTTCCAGTAACTCCGGGGTCATATCACAGGCCAACCCATTGGGTAAGCCCATAAACACCACGTCACACCGGTCGGCGATCGCCATTAGATCGATCGGTTCAATGGTGAGATCAACCCGATGGGTCAAATGGGGATAAAGATCGGTATAGGGTTTACCCGCACTGCTATGGCCAGCCAGATAGGTAATCGTAACTTTGGGATGTTCTAGCAACAAGCGCATCAGTTGAATACCGCCATAGCCCGATGCGCCAATAATTCCCACTCTAACGGTGTCATTTCCCATCATTACTAAAGTCTCAACTCAATAGATTTGGTTAGCGAAAAATTTGGTGTGTTGGCTGAATTTTAATATCAAACCTTAAAAAATGACGAACAAAAGCGTACCCCATGAAAAAACTCTACCCAGGGATAGGTAGAGTAGGGTGATCAATCCGACTTTTCTAGGATATTTTAACTATCTTTATGGCCTTAGTAGGGTAGAAACTTGGGGCGCATCCAAGGTTGCCTGTAACATCGGTGTGCTGGTGACAGAATCGCTAGATAAGGAAAAGAGGGGGTTAGCTAAAATTCCAGCCAGGGAGGTCGCCACTAAGGTCATGACGATGCCCACTTGGAGGGGGCGCATTCCCGCCAGTTGCCACTGAATGGGGGGATAATCTTTGATGACATCGGACATTTCCTGGGGTTCTTTGACCACCATCATTTTAACCACGCGGATGTAGTAATAAATAGAAACTACACTGGTGACTAAGCCCAATAACACCAAGCCATATAACCCTGCTTGCCAACCGGACCAAAAGATATAAATTTTGCCAAAGAAACCCGCTAGGGGCGGAATTCCCCCCAGGGACAACAGGCAGACACTCAAGCCCAAGGTTAACAAGGGATCTTTGTGGTAAAGCCCGGCGTAGTCGCTAATTTGATCGCTCCCCGTCCGCAGGGTGAACAGAATGATGCAACTAAAGGCTCCAAGGTTCATGAACAGGTAAATGATCAGGTAAAACACCATACTGGCGTAACCGTCATTACTACCGGCAATGAGACCAATCATCACAAAACCGGCCTGTCCGATGGAGGAGTAGGCCAACATCCGTTTCATACTGGTTTGGGCGAGGGCTACCACATTTCCTAGCACCATGCTCAACACAGCTAGGGCGGTGAAAATCACATGCCATTCATCGGTGATGCCGCCAAAAGCCGTTACCAGTAAACGGATAGCCACCGCAAAACCCGCTGCTTTAGACCCCACCGAGAGAAACGCCACAACGGGGGTAGGAGAACCTTCATAAACGTCCGGTGTCCATTGGTGGAACGGCACCGCAGAAATTTTAAAGGCAATGCCCGCAATCACAAATACCAGGGCGATCGCCAAACCGAGGGATTGACCGCTGGTTTCCGCATTCACTAACGTTGCGGCAATGGCAGATAACTGGGTTTCGCCCCCGGAAAGACCGTAGAGGAGGGACAGACCGTAGAGGAAAATGGCGGAACTAGATGCACCAATTAGTAGATATTTCAACGCCGCTTCATTGGAACGGGGGTCACGCTTCATGTACCCCGTCATTAGGTAAGAGGAAATACTGAGCATTTCCAACGAAATAAAAATCATCACCAACTCATTGGCCGCCGAGAGGAACATCCCTCCCAGGGTAGCGGTGAGGAGGATGGCAATAAATTCCGCCAGGGACGTGCCCGTTTGTTGGACATAGCGCACCGACATCAAAATCGTGATCACGGTGGTCAACGCAATAATGGCGCGAAAAATCACACTCAGGTTATCGCCATTAAACGCGCCCATGAAGCCAATGGGGTCTGTTGTTGACCAAGCCAGCACTAAAGTCCCCGTCGCGGCTAATAAACCGGCGATCGCCAAATAAGGGAGAGCCAACGCCACCTTGCGCCCCCCAATCAAATCCACAATCAGCACGAGGAGCAGAGTAATGATGACAATCCCCTCTGGCAAAATCGTCCCCGCATTGAGTTGCGCTGCAACGTTACTAGAAAAGTCCATAGGTACAACCGAAAAATGCTCACGAATAAGCTTAGCGCAGGTTTGCTGCAAAGTCTTAGTCAGATATCAGATATCAGGGGTCAGATATCAGGGGTCAGATATCGGGGGTCAGATATCAGGGGTCAGATATCAGGGGTCAGATATCAGGGGTCAGATATCAGGGGTCAGA
>JBJOGT010000491.1:0-5464 GCA_046048115.1 Cyanobacteriota bacterium
AATGGCTGGACTACTAGAATTACTCTCTGTGTAGAGCCTGATGCTATATTCTAAATCTGGCAAAACTAGACGAAAAAACGAATCAGGTTTTAAGACTTTCTTTGTATTTTTTAATGCAGTCCTGAAATCGTGAAGCGATAAGTGCTCAAGAATGTGAGAACAATATATTCCGTCACAAGATTCAGGAGAAATTGGCAACCCCTTTACTATATCACCATACTCAACGTTATCAGGAAATCGACATTTATTTTTGGTATATAAGTTACCAATAATAGGTAAACGTTCAAAATAAAGAGTGGGAGATCCATCGAAATTTCGCCAATTATGAGGAGCCGAAAAACCACACCCGTATTGAACATATGTAATACTACTCATTTGAGAACCGCCCAGTGAATCATTGAATATACTTTGGAAAATAACAATCATCAATGCAGACACCGAAAATTATAGCAGAATGCGGGGTAAACGATGTTTGAAACCACAGAGAATTTCCCAGGAGATGGTGCCTAAGCGGGTTGCCCAATCATCGGCGCTAATGCGTTGCTGACCGTCTTGACCGATCAGGGTAATGACTTCTCCCACTTGAGGATTAGCAATGGCACTGACATCAATCATTAATTGATCCATGGTAATGGCCCCGATTTGGGGCACGAACTGACCCCGTAGTAAGACCTGCAATTGATTCGATAAATTCCGGGGAATACCGTCAGCATAGCCAATGCCCACCACGGCAATTTGCATTTCCCGATCGCTGACAAATTGATGGCCGTAACTGACCCCCGTTCCCGCTGGAATGGTCTTAATCTGGGTGATTTTGGCCTTAACCGCTAACACGGGTTGCAAATCCAGGCGATCGCCGAGGTGGGGCGCCGGATATAGTCCATAGAGTCCTAGGCCTACCCGCACCATGTTGTAATGCCAGCCTAGACCCTGTAACGTGGCGGCGGAATTGGCGAGGTGTAAACAGGGTAGGGCAATCTTGGCTTGGCGTAAACTGGCGATCGCCGTTTCAAACCGTTGCCGTTGTTTGAGCATGGTGGCCGGATTGGGATCATCGGCGGTGGCTAAATGGGAATAGACACTGGCTAGTTGTAATTGGGGCAAGGCGTTGACTGTTTGGGCAAAATTAACCGCCTGTCGCCAGGGTGTTCCTAACCGGGACATGCCCGTATCCAGTTTGAGGTGTACCGGTAACCTAACCCCAAGGTTATCTAATACCTGATTGAATAGTTGTGCTTGCTCCACCGATCCCAAAGTGGGCTGTAACCGCCAATGGGCGATGGCCTGGATTTCTTCCGGGGTATTGATGCCGCCTAAAATTAAAATCGGGGCCGTAATCCCCGCTTCCCGTAACTCAATCCCTTCCCCCAACGTGGCGATCGCCAACCAATTAGCCCCTGCTTGCAACGCGGTTTGGGCCACCCGGATGGCCCCATGGCCATAGGCATCTGCCTTAACCACCGCCATTAACGCCGTTTCCGGTTTAATATGCTGCCGAAACTGTTGAACGTTATGAACCAACGCCCCTTGGTCAATTTCCACCCAAGCCCGCTGACGAATTAACTCCGATAAGCGATAACCGGATAAAACTTTTGATCGTGATGGCGACGGATCAAGATCCTGACTCAACACCATACATTGCTCCTCTACACCCAAATTCCCCAGGGGGATACGCCTAAGATAGAGCGAAAAGGCAAAAAGTTCCAGGGATAACTGGGATTATTTGGGAGGAAAGCCGCTGTCTCACATGATGTATTGTCTAATAGCCATGACTAATGTGAGCGCCCTAGTACTTTAATCCGTGCTTGTACAGACTCCCACGTTTCATAAAAAGCACTCCACTCCACAAAATCCATAGTATCTGCCAATGTTCCCGCCATAAATTGTCCCTAAAAATGTTCGGAGTTCATCTGATACTGTTTTTCATAGGTTAACAGTTTGTTTTTTAAATGAATTTCGTGTTCATGAGCATGATGACGTTCTAAATCAATAATTTTGCTCAAAGACTGTTCTATTAAGTTGCTTTTGTATCCTTGTTGATATAGGGTTGAGAGGGTGTCTAGTTGCTTGGGAATTGAAATATTAAACCTCATATCTGAACTTAAATAGCCTTTAGAAACCAGTAATACCTAGTGTTTGAGTTTAGCTTAGGGATGGCGATCGCCGTTATCAGGAAATGAAATTTGTATCCTTCGTTGCCAAATTAAATGGTGCCCTGCGCCAATTCTTGGGAAGATAGAAAAGCCAAAACAGACTTCACTACATCATTGGCAAGGACAATAATCCGATGAAAGGTTGGATCCTAGCTCGCACTGACCCCAATAAACCTATTCCCGATACCCACGGCATTCAACGACTATTTGAAGAGGCCGCGTTAGACGGGGTGACCTTAGAAGTGTTTAATCCTGACCAATTTGACTTGCTAGTCAGCCGGGAAGATGAAAAAAGCATCTTAGTCAATGCCCAACGACGGGAATTGCCGGATTTTGTCATTCCCCGCATTGGTTCTGGGATTTCTTACTTTGCCCTAGCGGTATTGCGGCAGATGGAACGCCTTGGTATCCATGTGATTAATAGTTCTGCGAGCATTGAAATTGTTAAAGATAAACTCTACTCCCAGCAGTTATTGGCTCAAAACAATGTGCCTGTGCCGAAAACCATGTTGGTGAAGTTTCCGGTCAATATTGATTTAGTAGAGCGGCATCTAGGTTTTCCTGTGATTGTCAAAGCCCTTTCTGGATCTCAGGGGAGCGGGGTATTTCTAGCGGAAAATCGCCAGACCTTTGAGGATTTGATGCAGTTAATTGAGGTCACCAATAAAACGGTCAATATTATTTTGCAAGAATTTGTCAGCACTAGCCGGGGGCAGGATTTACGGGTCTTTACTCTGGGTGGGCGGGCGATCGCCTGTTATAAGCGCCTCAATAAAGACGGCGGCTTTAAAGCCAATTTTTCTGCGGGGGGAGAGGTGGAAGCCTTTGAAATGACACCGGAAATTGAATGGCTAGCCACCCAGACATCCCGGATTTTGAACTTAGACTTAGCCGGAATTGATCTGCTCTTTGACCACGATCATTTCAAAGTATGTGAAGCCAATTCCTCACCAGGGTTTAAGGGGCTAGAGAAAGTCTGTAACGTGAACATTCCCAAGGAAATTTTCCATTATCTCCGCATTCGTTTGGGACGATTTTCTTCCCCCCAAACAACCAGGACAGTGCCGGAGCCTGCCAGTACTGTCCACATAGAATAAACGATCTAAATTTGTTGGGTTAACCCAGGGCTTGGGTGATGGCGGCAAATCCCGGTGCTTTTCCGGCCGCTGCGGCCCCATCTTTTTGGGAGACTATGACTGCACTGATTTGGTCACTCATGAGGGCCACTTTTTTCTCGGTTTGTTTTTCGCAGGTTAGTTCGAGGAGTTGGGGAGTCGGGGCCTGCATTGCCCCAATGATGGTCTGATAAAGCGCTTCGGCATCATCTTTTTCTTTACGCTGCACCGAAACGGGCAAGGGGGAATATTTGAGGGTCAAATCAACACTGATCATAGAAAAACCAATAACGAAGAAGGATTAAACCTTTTCTAGGGTATCGGGTTTTGGGCAAGCTGGACGAGGAAGACGGTTTATGGGGGCGTTATCAACTGTGCTCGGAATTTAACGCAAACGTTCTCGTTGTAAGAGTTGACGATAGGCCAAAGCCCCGGCCACAACCATGACGAGGCTAAAAATGCCGAGAAACCGCACATGGGGCCAAATATCCTCCCAACCAAAGCCATAGGCCCAGACGCCACTCACGGCCTCGGTCATGTGGTAAACCGGATTATAGATGGCGATCGCCGTTAGGGATTGGGGGAAAATCGAAGCGGGGAAAAACGCCCCCCCCAAAATTAACAGGGGAATACCAAACGTGGCAACGAGGGCATTGACATCCTCCGTGCGGTGGGCCAAAAAGGTTCCTAGCACTAATCCCCCCCCCACATAGCTACATAAACTTAATGCCAACAATAGGGTCAACAGAGGGAATGATCCTTCAATGGGGGCTTGCCATCCCCAGACTGCTAAGGCAACGGCCACCGTTTGGGCAACGGCGATCGCCCCTTGGGCCAGAAAAATACCGCTGAAATAGGCACTACCTGACAACGGGGAAATCAATAGGCGGCGCAGGGTAAGATGTTCTCGTTCCGCCACAATTACCCCTAGCGTTCCCCCCAAACCACTGAAAAAAAAGGCAGCCCCCACCAGGGACGGCGGTGCGGCCAACTGTAGTGCTTCGGTAAAGGTTAACCCAGATCGTTCCGCAAAAATGAGAGCATGGAGCACCATCACCACCAGGGGAAACACTAACCAAAAAATCAGGCTCCGTTTGCGATGCCACAGTTCCAGCAAAATCCGTTGACTAACCCCCAGACTACTTTGTCCCCAGGTTTGTATGGCCCGCCAGCGATGCCCGCCGTGTTTATTTGACATCCAATCGTCCCTGTTCTTTGAGTTTGGGATCAAAGCGTATGGTTTGGGTAACGCCCCGGGCCTTTAATTTGGCTAATTGTTCCGCCTCTAACCGTCGAGCAAGGGTTTTGAATAATTTGGGCTTTTCCGATGTATCACACTGGGCGATCGCCGTTGCGTCTTCTGGGGTTAGGTGATCCATCACATTTAATGGTTCCTGCCAGGCGGATTGTTGCTGATCATTGCCGGGGGGCAGTTCGGGTTGACTGCTTAACCAATAATCCTGGATCTCAGTTAATAATTGGCGATCGGGACGATCAATGGGGTGTACCGCAAACCAATAGCACCGCTCCGGTTGCCGCACCAGATGTTGCAACAAGCTCACCGCAATGTTACGGGAATAGCCCACATATTGCAGAACATGGGATTGATCAAAAATGGCATAGACCCCGATTTGTTTATCAACGCGACTATCCAGTTCCCCGGCGGGGTTCAAAATGGCGTGGCGCGGCAACTCAGCCAAAAGAGGTAAGGGATCAGCCATGGGAAATTTTCTTGACTAAAGTACTAAGGCACTAAAAAGGAATGTCATCTAAGTTGCCCCCGATATCGTCTTGAACGGGTTGGGGTGTCGGCATACGGGATTCGCTGGGGGGAGGAAAGGGAACCACATTGCTGGGCCCGGGGGGCGGACTCGTAAAGTTGGGGCTGCTATCAAGGCGGTGAATACGAGAGGCTACGAGTTCTGCCCGTTTCTCTTTGAATCCCTCTTGGCGTTCAATCATGTTCATGCTTAAACGTCCTTCAATCAATAGGCGATCGCCGGGGTGATAGGAGTCGCTGATGGTATTGGCCAAATTACCCCAACCAACCACCTTAAGGGTTTCCTTAGGGCCATCATCCCGTAGTCCCGGAAATTCCACTAAAAAATCACAAACGGGGGTTTGATTATCTGGGGTAAAGCGCAATTCAGGGTTGCGAATCACCGTTGCCATCAAGACAAAACTATTCATAGGAAA
>JBJOGT010000492.1:0-4479 GCA_046048115.1 Cyanobacteriota bacterium
TATTGCTCTCCCTTGGCTTATTTCCCTAGAACTTACACAGCTCAAGGGATTGAAGGCAACCTCTGATACCGTTCTCCATTTTTATTCCAGACTACCCCCCAAAATCAACGAACCGACAGACTAATGACGCTACCAATAGTGTTACCGAACCGAGAGTCTTGAATTTTAAAAATGACAAATAATTTGTCACTTTCCTTAAAGACGTTATTGAATTTGTCACTTTTTTCGGTGAGTCTTCTTGAACTAAAAAGTGAGCGAAGCCCTTGTATGAAAAGAGTTTCGGGCGACGACACTAATTTGTCATCATGACAGAGAATGTGTCACTGTACAGTTGTTGTTTTCAAGTTTATCCTTGGTTCGTCCTTAATTTCTACGGAGAGTGGGTTAGCGAGATTGTGGCTACGGTAAATCCGCTTGTTGCCAATCCTGGGGCGATCGCCGAGCCAGTTCCAGCAAAGAACGGGGAACGAGATGAATGCGGCTGGTTTCAATTGGGGGAACGGTAGGATCAATCAGAGCGTAGAGGGAATCCCCCTTGAAGTCGGCATTGCCCAAAATCAACTCGTGGCTTTTGCCCGTTACTAATTGAATGGTCATGATGGCGCTGGGTTCTGTTAAGCCATACTCTGCCAATTTCTCAGTACTAATATCAAAATCTCGGTCATTTTCACTAGAAACTAAAGCATTTAGTAAAAAATCCACCGCTGGCACGCTCACCTCCACGGGTTGGGGCCAGTCCATTTTCCAGGTTGTTTTTTCCCCACTGCCCCGATACAACTTAAGATATTGCCCCCCTTGACGGATGGCGATCGCCTGCACGGTGTCTGGGGTGAAGGTAAACTGACGGCGATCGGTTTCCACGTTAACCGTATTGGGATGATTAGGGGTTTGACGCAATTCCCAAGCAGTGACGGTACCGGCGAAAAGCAGCGCTATGCTGAGTAATCCCCAGGAGAGACGATTGATTTTTAGTACCATATCTTTTTTCCCTAGAACCTGTGCCCGGTGATCTATCCCCCATGATCTACGGATTGATGGATTGATTGATCGCCGGATCGGTAGATTGGGATGGCATTTGCTCAAGTCGTTGTTGCTGTAATTTCTTGAATTGATCCGCCGCCTCATTGAGGGTACGTTGGGTATCTTCCGCAAAATCCACTCCATTTCGACTCCGACTCAGGTTAGCGTTGTGAATTAATGACATCGGATCAAAACCATTCCCCAATCCTTGTTTTGTGGGGTCTACCTCATTGGCATTGAACGGGGCCTCCCCACCAGGAACGGTATATTGGGCTTGGGCTGGGTTAAGGGGGATCAACACGGAACCAAGACTTAAGACGGCGATCATTAACCGGCGAGGAAATAATAAATTTCGCATAGTTCTTCAGACTCCAAAGACAAAATTCAAAAGGGCTAAATAACACTTATAAAAAGCGACGTTTCAGTAGGGGCTGAATTAATAACAACACTAAGCCATCAAAAAACAGTAGCGCAGCCAACACTTGGACAAAATTTAAACTGAACCACGGTGCGTTTAATACGGTGCTTGACCATCCCCAATCGCCGTTTAAATAAAGATAACGAATGGGGTCAATGGCATAGGTCAACGGATTCAAACTAGCAACGATCTGCAACCACGGGGCCATAAATGACAGGGGAGCCAAAGCGGTACTAGCAAATAGCAATGGTAAATTTGTTACAAAAATTACCGCAATCAGCTCAATATGTCCCGGCAAGGCAAAGGCAAGCCCAAGACTTAAGGCCGTTACCCCTAAAACGATGAGAAAAATAATCAGGGCAATCATACTTAAGCCCGCCAAATTCGGCAACCCGGCGCCCAACAAAGCACTGGCCGCTACAATGACCCCTGCCTGAATCCCACTCAAGCTGATGATGTAGATGGTTGACGCCGCCACAATGGAATAACGAGAGGCCAAGGGAGCGACGAGGAGGCGATTGAGGAAACCAAATTCTCGGTCAAACATCACCGGAAGACCGGCATTTAACGCCCCAGAAAAGGCGGTAAAAACGATGATGCCAGGGGCTAAAAATTGCGCGTAGTTTAAATCATTACCAAATAATCCCTGGGGCGCATTCAAAAACAATGCCCCAAATAACACCAACCACATAAAGGGTTGAATAATTCCCGCTACCAGGGTGGAGGGTCGCCGCTGCAATTGGATAAACAGGCGTTTCGTCAGGGCAACGGTTTCTTGCAACAATTCTGCCATTAAACTTGGTTCCGGGGATTGCACCGAATCTGGAGCCAGAAGAGAGGCAATTTTAGGAGGGGTAAGGGTTTGACTCATAGGATTAACGAAGGGTTGCCTAGTTTACTGGTTATTCTAAAACACGAACTAAGGAGAACGGGTTTAACTCGCTTTCATGGCCTGTTTTTTTTCAGCTTTGAGATCCCGTTGGCTGGCGGCGGCAAGTTCTGCATCCATTAGGGTTTTGCCCGTGGCAGCAAGATACACATCATCCAAACTGGGACGGGATTGGGCCAGACTAAAAATGGGCAGTTTATGATCCAGCAATAATTTCTCGATTTGACTGAGGGGATTACTCTGGGCTTTGACCACGAGGTTTAAAGAGTTTCCCTGGGCCGCATTAATGATCATTTCTTCGACAAAGGGCAGGGAACTCAGTAAATTCTTGGCTTCTAAAGCCTGCTGTTGTTCGGTAAATTCTTGAATCCGCAACGTTACCCGATCGCCGCCGACTCGATTTTTTAATTCCGAGGGGGTGCCTTCGGCAATAACCCGCCCCTGATCGACAATGGCCAGGCGATCGGCCAGGGCATCAATTTCTTCTAAATAATGGCTGGTGATTAACACAGTGGTTCCCGCCGACCGTAACTGCCGTAAAAATTCCCACAAAATAAACCGACTTTCAATATCCAAGCCCACAGAGGGTTCGTCTAACACTAACACCGCTGGTTGATGGAGCAGTCCCGCCGCTAAATCTAGCCGTTTGCGTAGGCCGCCGGAATAGGTACCAGTTTTCTGGTCAGCATAGGCTTCTAGCCCCAAAATTGACAATAACTGTTCAATCCGTTGTTGAGCGCTGCTTTTAGGCAAATGATAGAGGGAGGCTTGCAACTGCAATAATTCTCGTCCGGTTAAAATCTTGTCGATCGCCACTTCCTGGGCCACATACCCTAATCGACGGCGGGCTTGACGGGGTTGAGCGACGGCATCAATGCCATCCACCCACAGTTCTCCGCCATCGGGTTTTGCCAAAGTACATAAACAACGAATCGTCGTGGTTTTTCCCGCCCCATTGGGGCCGAGTAGACCAAAAATTTCCCCTGACTGCACCGTAAAAGAAATATCGTTAACGGCTACGACCGACCCGTATTGCTTTTGGAGATGCTTAACCTGAACCGCAATGCCCATGGTTGACTGACTTCCTGCGTAATAATCTGCAACGTTTCTTCATATTATGGCTGATCAAGATAATAGGCTTGGATAACATCCTTGGCAATGACCATGGATGTGGCGCAATTCTTGGGGGCATTGGCCCCAAAATAGACTGTCTAAGGACAAACATCGGATTGATAATCAAAAGGCAATTGTCTGTTCAAATTCTCTTAAGATGGAGCCAAGGACTAAATCAATCGCCTAAATTTAGCGGATTCATCTATATTTCTGCTTCCTCAACCTAATTTATCGATGAAATCAAATTTTTATGAGCATTTTGTTAGGCGTTCTTGCCGTTTTGTCGGCATCGGCGGCGGCGGGAATGCGGATTGCTCTGCCCCTATTAATCATTGGACTATTGCAGGGGCAACTCTGGTATCAGGTGCCGTTGTTGTCAAAAATCAATCCCCAAGTGGTCATTGCCATTCTGACCAGTTGGTCTTTGTTTGAACTATTTGCGTCCAAAAAACTCCTGGGTCAACGGGTTTTACAAATTATCCAACTTGTATTTACGCCGTTGGTCGGGGCAATGATGGCGGTGACGGTGGCGAAGTTGCTGCAATTGGCGTTTATGCCCCTTTGGTTAATTGCTCTGGTTGGCGCATTATTTTCGTTGGTGTTACGGCTGGTGGCGATCGGTTGGTTTTTTCGCTTACGGGGCATTCCCCCTTGGGTAGCGGTAATTGAAGATGTGTTGTGTGTCGGTTTGGTTTTCTTTGCGTTTAATGCGCCAGAAAACGGTGGTTTGATTGCAATGCTATTACTCTGGATTGCAGTGCGGAGTTCAACGGCTTGGCGGCGGTGGTTTCTAGACAGGCGTTTGGGGAATCCAGCCCAAAGACAGCATCCCGATTAAGGGCGTCTGCCACCATCAGGTTACTCCCGTTGAACCTGGGCGATCGCCGGGGAGTCTAAACCGTCGTAACCACCGCAGAGGTAGGTCGTGTTGGTAAAACCATCTGTGAAATCAACCAGCGAGGACAGTGACGTAACCATGATTCTGCAAAGCCAGCAAGGTAATGCAGAAGCGTTTCGCCTGCTCTATCGGCGCTATCAA
>JBJOGT010000493.1:0-4832 GCA_046048115.1 Cyanobacteriota bacterium
AAGGGTCAGAAATTATTGAGATTTTAACCCTGGAAAGTCCGGCCAAAGATGACTTAATCACGGTTTTCAATCAGTATCCCAATGCCAAAAATTTCCACATTGCGCCCCCAGGCAAGGCGATTCCCGAAGGGGAACAAATTGTCATTCAAAAGCGGGGAACAACCCCCATTACCAAAGTCGAAGCGGATCAAGTTCCCGTTCTCAACAATTCCCTCTTAATCATTGGTATGGGGGCCGAAGAGAATACCCCCGAAAGTCTGGACAAAGATATTAAAAACCTCCAAACCCGTCTCCGAGATCTAGGCTTTTATCAAGGGGAAAGTGACGGTATTTTTGGGTCGGGAACAGATCAGGCCGTGCGGGCGTTCCAAGCTCAAGAAATGGGGGCAAACGAAGCGGATGGCAAAGTCGGGCCAAAAACCTGGAGCAAGCTTTGGGGCCAGGATGCACCGGCAACCACAGTTAATTCCACTACCGCTGCTGCTGCTACTCCGGCTATTCCCGGCAAAAACTTCTTGAAAGTTACTAAAACCAACAAAAAAGATGAGTATGGATGCTTCGCGCTGAAACTCGATTATTACAAAGATGGTCAGCTCAAGGATTCCATGAATGTTTGTTCGGGAGCACCGAGCCGACAATTTTTCAGGACTGGCCCCAATAGCGTTCCTAAAACGTTGGAGCCTCTGCCGGAAGGAAAATGGCACATCGGCAATATTAAATGGGCCGGGGGCTTGGCTAATAAAGATGATTACTCAGGGCGGTTTTCTTTCCCTGGGGCGGGTTCTGGGGTCGGCCCGGTTTCAGTTCCCCTGGATTACGTTGGCCCCAAGTCTACACGGCGGAGTGCTATCGAAATTCACATTGACTGGAACCGTCGTAAGGGCGCACCGGGGACAGCGGGCTGTATTGGCATGTATACCACGGGGGATTATCAACGGTTTGTTCGTTGGCTACGGGAAACGGATCCCCGGGATCTCTATGTTGATTGGGGCCTAGGAACCTGTCCTAAACCTTAAGTTTTATTTATTTTGGTGTCTGGGGCGATCGCCGTTGGGGGAATGACCGTGATTGGCGATCGCTGGCGTCATTGAGAGAAGAAAAATATCAGCAATTATTTTGGCTCAATTTCCCCTTTACCTATGCTTTTTGACGTTTTTCCCGTTGTTTTGGCGTTCCTAGTGGCTGGGTCACCAACACCAGTGCCAGAGACGAACCAATGCCAACGGTTTTTTGTGACTGCCCCGGATGGCTATGTCAATGTCCGGTCTAGCCCGGCGATTGAATCTGATAATATCCGAGGGGTCTTACCCACGGGGACGTCGGTGTTATTGGTGGGGCGCAAAAATAATTGGCTCCAACTGAAAGAACCGCTATCAGGATGGTTGGCCCGCAATCAAATTTATCGAGTAACCTGCGAACGGGGCAATCAATTATTAATTGAAGTAGGATTACCCCGGATTCAGAACCTAGGACTCAAGGCCCAAAAAGGCGATCAAAAATCCGCTGAAACCCTGATCAAAATGTCTCCCTATGTTGATGGCATTGCTGAAGAAACCTATGCCCAGGCGATCGCCAAATGGGCGATCAATAACCCGAAATTTTTTGTCTCTAGCCTAAGTCCCCAGCCATCGGCGCTACGACAAGCGGTGTTGACATCCCTTGACTTTGGTCTAGGCATCGAAAAATCCCCAGAGCGTCAAACCGTTGAAACCTACATTAACAGTTTGGAATCTAACAACATCGTTCGTCGAGATTGGCAGGGACGCAATCCCATTTATTCCACTCCCCAAAGATAAAGGATTACTGATTTTAAGGATCATTCCTGGTAAAATCGCTTACTATTTTAAGAAATACCCAAAATTATTCCTATGTCTGAAATTGAAAGTTTAGCCCAAGAATTACTGTTGTTAAATGAAGAAGAATTAACAACTAAATTAGGATTGCTAGATCGGGATCTGAATGCAGGGGTCAGGGGCGCAGCATCCGTTCAGTACTTGGAAAGTATGCCAGAACCGAGAGCAGGCTTAGAGGATTTGTTCAAAATCGGCCAAAATTTATTTGGCCCTGCCAGCGCTGGACTCTATAAAATTCTTTGCTCTGATGTGGGGGAGGTGGTGAAAGATTCAGAACTAGCTCAACAATTAACCGAATTAATGAATCAAAAAAATGCTGAAGCGTCCGCTAAAGCCGCTGCATTAATTACGCCTCTTTTGACTAGTGGCGGGTTACCGCAATCCATGGCTGTGATGATTGGCGCCTTAATTGTCAAAAAGTTAGCCAAAGGATCATCCGACTTTATTTGTACAAAGTGGCAACAAAATATTGGCATAGTTGCTGACCCCTAACTCATTTATCCGAGTTCCAAACAATTTTGTGTTAAGTCTGAATATGAGGTCTACGATCATTAAGGGAAGAAGCAATCATCAAATTTTTGAACCAGTTATGGTGGTAGCGAAAGCCATTGAGTTCCTCAAAGGGAGAGATAACCTCCATGATTTTCAGTAAATCGACTTGTCCAGTCTGACGCAAGAGGAATAGTCCCATCAGTTAATGGGGATGGACTCCGAAAGTACGTTTACGTTCCATATTGCTTATCGGTTACGGAGACCAAATTATCACTACCATCATAGGCACAAGTAGAAGTCTCACGATAATCTATAGTTCCATGTTGTCCTTAAAAGACACTTAATCAAAAGCCAGTTGTTTCAACAAAAATGGCCAGGCGGTACGATTACTGCCAGTTTCTGCCATGCTGACTTCAAAAGTTTTTTGCCCGGCTTCGGCTAATTTCAGCACATCTACGCATAGTTGGGCGATCGCCTGACGACTGACTTGGCCTTTAATCGTGTCCCCTTGGGCAAATTGCAAAAGCTGGGGCGCCGTTGCTTCGGTTAGGGCACAGGGTCGAATGATCGTATAGGTTAGGCCACTGTCACGGATCGCATTTTCCCCGGCTAATTTCCAAGTCAAGATGCCCCCTAATTGCTCATTCATGCGGACAGCGGGAGGTTCGGTTTCGAGGTTTAAACCGGGTTTGCCGGGACGGGTGACCCCAGCGGAACTGACGTGGATAAACTGGGGTGTTAGGGGATTGGCGTAGGTTTTGATGGCTTCAATTTCTAACCCAAAAATACCGGGGGAAAAACTGGGATTTAGGCCGCCGTCGTATTCAAATTTGCTATGCATTAGCTGGAAGGATGAGATTTGACTGGGGTTGAAAGGGCCTTTTTCGGGAACGGTTTTGGCACGGAAGACGGGAATCAGTTGGTTAAAAGGAATACGGACGGTTTGGGGGCGATTATTGAAGGTATCGAAGGAATAGCAATAGCTCAGTCCATCCCATTGGCTTTCACTGCGGGCAATAAATTTGTAACGTTTGCCGTCCCCTTGGATGCGTAATTGAATCCCCTCCGCCCCGGCTAAATCCAACGGCGGTTCAAAATTCGGCGATCGCACCGAGGCAAAGCCCCCATTATTGGCCGTGGAAACGTTACCCGTAAACAAAGCCCGATCGCCGAGTAAACGCCACTGACTATTGCTAACGCCCCCCATCACGCCATCATCCACGGAATACCATTGCAACCGTTGGGAATTTTGATCTTTGAAATCCACTAAAACCCGTTCTTTGGGCTGGATATGGTCTTTCACCACTGCCAAGAGATTTTTAATCCCTTCAAATTCCACCTGTTCCGGCACATCCACCACTTCCGGCAGGTAAAACTTAATACCTTGATAATATTTTTCACGGGTTGGGGTATCCCCTTCCACAGGTTGAACTTTGGTGCCGCTACAACAAATCACCGCCGCCACATCACACATTAACCCTGGGGTCAAACTCTCCTTAATGGTCAAATCTCCGGCGTAAAATTCTAGGCGATCGGGTAAATTTCCCCCGAAAAAGTCCCGCAGCAGTGTTTGGGCCCGTGGCTGATCTCGGACTAGCACCCGCACCGCTTCCCCTCCTTCAATCAATAATTTGACCACCCGTTTACCGACGCCCCCCGTTGCACCCACCACTAAAATCATTGCTGACTCTCCAAATCTGTTACGTTTCTTAATCTAATCGGGATGGGGTGATTCGGCAAAATTGAGAGCTAAGTCGTTGGCCATCTAGGAACCCAGGAAAATGTAACCTTTTAAAATGGAATCACTATTATTTAAACCCCTCCTCCAACATAACAATAAAACCCTGTATGGCATCATCGCCGGGGTCGATCTTTCGGGTGAGCTACGGGAAAAAATTTCACAAGCAGGATTTTCTGTGGCGCGTGTTCATGATTCTGTGTTTGAACTTGATACCCCCGCTAATTTTCAACCCCAAGCTTTTTAAATTATTTCCAACAACCTGCAAAATCATCAATCATTCTCCGTTTTCACCATCAATGTTCGATAGTAGTCCTACTTCTTTTAGTCCACTCTTTAGTGCAAATTTGTTATAAGCTGTTGTCTTCGTGCAACAAGTTCCAAAGATTGTTAAGGTTTGTAGATAAACTGTTCCCCCAAAATACCCTAAAGTAATTTTTCTATGGTAATGTCATCTCTGTAGACAATTAACCCACTGTCCACTAATTCCTAAATCAAGTTTTGCAAATCCTGTTCAAGATGGTCTGGCTCTACATTCTAAGCCTCCTTGAGTGCATCTGAAGTTGGGTCAACGCCATTTTGCAATACGCTTTGTAGCATTTCATAACCGATGGAATTTAGGGTACAAAATCACCTTTTCCTGAAATCCATCAATTTGACACAGGTTATTGGGGGATAAAGGACAACATCAGAGTTTAGGGTCAATATATGACTAAGCAATTGAGCAACCTTTCTAAGATAGCAATGCC
>JBJOGT010000494.1:0-3338 GCA_046048115.1 Cyanobacteriota bacterium
TTTAACGTTGACCCCCGAATATGAAGCGGCCCAGATCGGCGTGTTTGGGGAAATGGCGTTAAAAGGGTTTATTTATCGGGGTTTGAAACCCGTTCATTGGAGTCCGAGTTCCCGCACGGCCTTGGCGGAAGCAGAGTTAGAATACCCTGAAGGGCATACTTCCCGCAGTATTTACGTTAGTTTTCCCGTTACCCAACCGGGAGATCAGGCAGAAGTGATTTTAAGACCCTATGTTGACGATTTGGGGGTTGCCATCTGGACAACGACCCCTTGGACGTTACCGGGGAATTTAGCCGTAGCGTTGAACCCAGACCTCACCTATGCCGTGGTGGAAACCGGGGAGGCGATTTGTCAAAGCCGTTATTTAATTGTGGCGGCGGATTTAGTCGATCGCCTGGGGGAAACCTTTGGCACGACATTAACAGTGAAAGCCACCCTCAAAGGGGCAGCGTTAGAAAATACCCTGTACCAACATCCGTTATATAACCGCATCAGTCCGGTGGTGATTGGCGGGGATTATGTGACCACGGAATCAGGGACGGGCCTCGTTCATACGGCGCCGGGGCATGGTCAAGAGGATTATATTGTCGGCCAACGTTGTGGTTTGCCAATTTTGTCCCCGGTGGATGGGGCGGGGAATTTAACCGAGGAAGCGGGACAGTTTGCTGGTTTAAATGTACTCAAAGATGCCAACGAAGCGATTATTGCCGCGTTGCAAACTGAAAAGGCCCTATTAAAGGAAGAAGCCTACGAGCATAAATATCCCTACGATTGGCGCACCAAAAAACCAACTATTTTCCGGGCAACTGAGCAATGGTTTGCCTCGGTGGAAGGATTCCGAGATCAGGCTTTACAGGCCATTAAAACCGTTAATTGGATTCCCGCCCAAGGAGAAAATCGCATTACTCCCATGGTCGGCGATCGCAGTGATTGGTGTATTTCCCGCCAACGAACTTGGGGCGTGCCCATTCCTGTTTTTTATGATCAAGAAACCAATGAAGCGTTGCTAACCCAAGAAACGATCAAACACGTCCAAGGGATTATTGCCGAAAAAGGATCGGATGCCTGGTGGGAATTGTCCGTGGAAGACTTATTACCCGAAAGTTACCGCCACAATGGTCGTACTTATATTAAAGGGCAAGACACCATGGATGTCTGGTTTGATTCGGGATCATCCTGGGCCGCGGTGGCTAAGGCACGGCCTGAGTTGAAATACCCCGTGGATATGTATTTGGAAGGGTCTGATCAACATCGGGGTTGGTTCCAGTCCAGTTTGCTTACCAGTGTGGCCGTCAACGGCGTTGCCCCCTACAAAACGGTTTTAACCCACGGCTTTGTACTGGATGAAAAGGGGCACAAAATGAGTAAGTCCCTGGGTAATGTGGTTGACCCGGCCCAAATCATTAATGGCGGTAAAAATCAAAAACAGGAACCGGCCTACGGAGCAGATGTGTTGCGGCTCTGGGTGGCGTCGGTGGACTATGCCAACGATGTTTCCATCGGTCAGACTATCCTCAAACAATTGATGGATATTCGCAATAAAATTCGGAATACGGCCCGCTTTTTGTTGGGAAATTTACATGATTTTAATCCAGCAACGGACAGCGTTAGTTATGATGATTTGCCGGAATTAGACCGCTATATGTTGCATCGCATCAGCGAAGTTTTTACGGAAGTGACTGAAGCTTATGAAAGTTTCCAATTTTTTAAATTCTTCCAGACGGTGCAAAACTTTTGTGTGGTGGATTTGTCGAATTTTTACCTCGATATCGCCAAAGACCGACTCTATATTTCTGCCCCCGATGCGGCCCGCCGTCGCAGTTGCCAAACGGTTTTGCATATCGCCCTAGAAAATTTAACCAAGGCGATCGCCCCGGTTTTGTGTCATTTAGCCGAAGATATTTGGCAGTTTTTACCCTACGAAAAGACTAGCAAATCCGTATTTCAAGCCGGTTGGGTCACCCTCGATCCCCAATGGCAACAACCAGAACTCGCCCAAACCTGGATTAAATTGCGTCAACTCCGCACCGAAGTTAACAAGGTCATGGAAACAGCACGGATTACCAAGGCGATCGGAGCCTCGCTGGAAGCTAAGGTATTACTCCACGTAACCGATCCCGAGTTTCGTACCTTACTGGATCGCTATAATGGTGCGGATCTCCCCGTTGACACTCTCCGATACTTAGTTCTTGCTTCCCAAGTGGAATTGGTGGATGATGCCACGGCGATCGCCGCATTAGACTTTAAAACCCAAACTGAATCCTACAGTATCGGCATCACCAACGCCGACGGGCACAAATGCGATCGCTGCTGGAATTACTCCGATCAAGTGGGAACCTTTAGCGATGACCCAACTATTTGTGAACGCTGTGTGGGTGCGTTGCAAGGAGAATTTTAAATTGATTGAACCCTCCATTTTAAATTAGGTACGCTCCATGTCATATTCCACGTCATCGGTCATTTCTCCTGAAGAAGAAATCCTAAAAGAAGTTGAGAATGAGTATGAGCAGACATTTGATAATGATGACTTTTTTCAACTTCCACCAGAGGATGTTATTGCCTTCAACGAACTAAGATCCTGTGCGGATATTTATCGTCTATTCACCAAGAAACAGCTAAAAATAGACCCTGAATTTCAACGGCAAATTATTTGGCCGGACTCTGCAAAAACTCGTTTTATCGATAGCTTAATGAAGCAATTACCTATCCCTAGCATGTGCATTAGTCTAGATTATAAGACTGATAAGCGTCTAGTTGTTGATGGTTTACAACGTATTTTTGCAATAGTGCAGTTTTTAGGACAAGGGGAAAATGTCTTAGATTCTAAATATGAAAATTGGCGATTATCCCCTTTAGCAGATATTGATCAGCGAATTAGAGGAAAAACTGTCGATGAAATAAAAAATGAAAATCCGCTTCTATTTGAAAGAGTTGAGAATTTAACATTGCCAATTACAGTCATTCGTTTTGATTCTAGCAAAGAATCTCATATGAACTATCTGTACACTATTTTTCACCGTTTAAACACAGGAGGGACCAAGTTAAGTAATCAAGAAATTAGAAATTGTATTTATCAAGGCTCTCTAAATAATTTACTTAAAAAATGTGTTAATTATCAGAATTGGACAAAGTTAGAATTTTTTAAAGAAAAAAATATTAAACGCCTTGAAGATCAAGAATTTATTTTACGATTCTTTGCCTTTTTGGATGATCGAGACTCTTATAGTGGAACATTATCGCGCTTTTTGAATGATTACATGGAAAAGAATAGAAATCTTACTTTAGATTTATGTTCTGGCAAATATGAGATTTTTCAAAAAACAGTGGATATCTTGTGC
>JBJOGT010000495.1:0-3147 GCA_046048115.1 Cyanobacteriota bacterium
GAACATCCCTTAACGAAGGTGGTGACAACCCCAGAGCAGCAAGGGGCGGTGGATGCCTTTGTGGCAATGGTGGCCAAAGAAAGTGAAATTGAACGGACTGCCGAAGATAAACCCAAACGGGGGGTCAAAACTGGAGGAATCGCTATTAATCCCTTTAATGGGGAGGAAATTCCTATTTTAATTGCTGACTATGTCCTCTATGAGTATGGAACCGGGGCGGTGATGGGGGTTCCGGCCCATGATCAACGGGATTTTAAATTTGCCCAGGATAACCAGTTGCCGATTCAGGTGGTGATTTTGCCCGATGATGCCGATAACGCTGAGATGGAATTAACGGCAGCCTACACCGATTCGGGGGTCATGGTGAATTCTGAACAATTTACGGGCATGGCATCCCCCAAGGCTAAGCAAGCGATCATCGAGTATGCGGAAAGTGAGGGTTACGGCAAAGCACGGGTGCAATATCGCCTGCGGGATTGGTTGATTTCGCGCCAACGCTATTGGGGTTGTCCGATTCCGATTATTCACTGTCAGGATTGTGGGGCTGTGCCGGTTCCTCCCCAGGATTTACCGGTGAAGTTACCCGATGAGGTGGAATTTTCTGGGCGGGGGCCGTCGCCGTTGGCGAAGTTGACGGATTGGATTACTGTGCCTTGTCCCAGTTGTGGCCAACCGGCCCATCGGGAAACCGATACCATGGATACTTTTATTGATTCGTCGTGGTACTTTTTGCGTTATGCCGATGCCCATAATACCGATCGCCCCTTTGCACCAGAGAAAGTTAATCATTGGTTGCCGGTGGATCAATATGTGGGGGGGATTGAACACGCGATTTTGCATTTGCTGTATTCTCGTTTTTTCACCAAGGTTTTAGGCGATCGCCAATTGATCAATATTACGGAACCGTTTCAAAAATTATTAACCCAGGGGATGGTACAGGGCTTAACCTACAAAAACCCCAAAACAGGTAAATACGTTCCCTTAGATAAGGTCGGAATTGGAAAAGGCGAAAAACTTTATATTGATTCTGAAACAGGGGAAAAATTAGAGTTTTTCTTCGAAAAAATGTCCAAATCCAAATTCAATGGCGTTGAACCCCAACAGGTTTTGGCAAAATATGGGGCAGATACGGCCCGGATGTTTATTTTGTTTAAAGCGCCGCCGGAAAAGGATTTGGAATGGGATGATGCGGATGTGGAAGGGCAATTCCGCTTTTTAAATCGGGTTTGGCGTTTGGTGACAGAGTACATCGAAAAACGCCCGACTCAGTTGATGGTCAATCAATCTTTGACGAAAGTTGAAAAGGATTTACGGCGAGCCATTCACACCGCAATTAAAGATATTAGTGAAGATTTGGACGGGGACTATCAATTTAACACGGCCATTTCTGAACTGATGAAACTAAGTAATGCCTTGAGTGCGGCGGATTGTGGGGATTCTGCCGTTTACCAAGAAGGAATTGACGCCCTGTTAATGTTGTTAGCCCCCTTTGCCCCCCACCTTGCCGAAGATTTGTGGCACCAGTTGGGCCATGACGATTCGATCCATCGCCAACCTTGGCTCACTTTTGACCCGGAGGCATTGGTGGTAGATGAAATTACCCTGGTGATTCAAATTATGGGTAAAACCCGTGGCACGATCGCCGTTCCGGCCAGTGCCGATAAAACCCAACTGGAAAATCTAGCCCGCGATTCCGATCTGGGGCAAAAGTATCTCCAGGGGAAAACCATTAAAAAAGTCATTGTGGTGCCAGGAAAATTGGTTAACTTTGTGGTTTCCTAGGGAACTTTGGCGATCGCCCCCTTGATTCGATTAAATGAAAATAATTTTCATTAGTGTTGACATTATTTCTCATTAGGGCGTATAGTCATTGACACAGTGTTCTCTTCTCAAGGATTCAGTAGGGGGTGGCTCGGCAACGAGAGCTCCCTGTTTTTTTTGCCGCCACGCCCTAAACTAAGTAATTGGCAAAGCGTTAATGTTGTTTGAGCAAATCAAGGCGTAGATTGAGATGACCGCTTCCTCGGAATATGACGTAATTGTGATTGGTGCTGGCATTGGCGGTTTGGTGACGGCCACTCAGTTAGCGTCTAAGGGTTTGCAGGTGTTGGTACTAGAGAGTTACCTGATTCCTGGGGGAAGTGCGGGTTACTTTGAGCGGGAGGGTTACCGCTTTGATGTGGGGGCCTCAATGATTTTTGGTTTTGGCGATCGGGGGACGACTAATCTGTTAACTCGCGCTCTTGCCGCTGTGGGGCAATCCCTGGAAACCCTGCCCGATCCGGTGCAAATCCATTACCATCTGCCCGGAGAGATAGACCTCAAGGTGCATCGGGATTATGAACAGTTTTTGCAAGAACTAATCGCCAAATTTCCCCACGAAGCCAAAGGAATCCGCCAATTTTACGACGAATGTTGGCAGGTATTTAATTGTCTCAATGCCATGGAGTTACTCTCCCTCGAAGAACCCCGGTATTTAATGCGGGTGTTTTTTCAGCATCCAGGGGCCTGTTTAGGGTTAGTGAAATATTTACCGCAAAATGTGGGGGATATTGCCCGCCGTTACATTCACGATCCCGCCTTACTCAAATTCATTGACATGGAATGTTACTGCTGGTCGGTGGTGCCAGCGGATCTGACGCCGATGATTAATGCGGGCATGGTCTTTTCCGATCGCCATTATGGGGGCATTAATTATCCCAAGGGTGGGGTGGGTAAAATTGCCGAAAAGTTAGTGACCGGACTGGAAAAAGCCGGGGGGGAAATCCGCTATCAATCCAGGGTGACTCAAATTCTCCAACAGGGCAAAACGGCGATCGGGGTGCAATTGGCCAACGGCGAAAAACTCTATGCCCGCTGCATTGTCTCCAATGCCACCCGTTGGGACACCTTTGAAAAATTATTAAACCCGACTGAACTCCCTAGCAAAGAAAGCCGCTGGCAAAACCGGTATCAACAGTCTCCGAGTTTTTTAAGCCTCCATTTAGGCGTCAAAGCTGATCTGTTACCCGCTGGAACCGAGTGTCATCATATTCTGCTAGAAAACTGGGACGACTTGGAAAAAGAACAGGGCACGATTTTTGTTTCCATCCCCACCCTATTAGATCCCAGTCTGGCTCCCCCCGATCACCACATCATCCACACCTT
>JBJOGT010000496.1:0-3090 GCA_046048115.1 Cyanobacteriota bacterium
ACTGGCATTTAAGTTTTCTAACAAGTTGCCGAGGAAAACAAACAACATCACCAACATGGCGATCGCCAGCAGAAATTTGAGGGCAATATTTTTGCCTTTGCGATGTCGCCAACTCCAATAAGCACCAATGATACTGAGGGGAATAGCCCAAAAACTCCAGGTGGTCTGGGCCGCTACATCCGTCGCCACAATGCCCACAATCACCATTAGTTGCACCAAAATACGGAAGGCGATCGAATCCTCGGTTTTGGGCTGGGGCAAGGATTGCAGACGGCCTTGGAATGGGGCAAACCAGGGCGATCGAACAGGGGCGCGGGTCATGGAAATAGCAAGGTTAGAGGACGGGGCAAAGGGTAAAACGCTGAAGGGAAATCACGGTTACCAACTTGTTAAAATTTTAACGTTTGAACTGTTGGCTGGGGGACAACTTGGCTGCTGGTCAGAATTTTGTTCTGCCTGACCAATGGCAATGGTAAATTTGATTAGCACGCTGGCCCCTCAGCCCGTCTAGGATAGTCAAGTTTTGCCGACTCAGTTCGTTGTTTTTCAATTTTCTGCGAAATTTATGTCAAAGTTACATACGTCAAAATGGTTAAATCACTGGGCCCTCGGATTGATGGTGATCAGCCAAGGATCATTAGGGATGATCGCCCCGACCCTCGCCACGACCCTAACCAAAACCCAAGTTGAAACGGCTTCCCAAATTCTCTGCCAAGCCTTGGAAGCAGGCCAATCCCCAGAGGCGGCCAGGGATGCAGCCACCGCTTATCTAATTGAGCAAGTAGAAGATCAAAAACAACTCAATCCCAACACGGTTCGTCGTCAATTGCGCCCGGTGGTGACCAAACAATGCCCAGACCAGGCCCGTAAACTCAAAAATCTTTAGGTTCCTATGCGTCTCGCTACCAAACTTGAAGCTATTCTCTATCTCCAGGCCCGCCCCCTGGCGATCGCCGAATTGATGGAAATTAGTGGGGAAGAGCGGTCTTTGATTGAAGATGCCTTGATGGAATTGATGGAAGATTACGCCCATCGAGATAGTGCTTTAGAAATTATCGAAACGGATCAGGGTTACAGTCTGCAATTACGGGTTGCCTTCCAAAGCCTGATCCAAGATTTTGTCCCCGCTGATTTGGGAACGGGAAGTCTGCGAACCCTGGCGGCGATCGCCCTCAAATCCCCCATTCTTCAAACTGAATTGATCGAATTGCGGGGCAGCAGTGCTTATCAACAGGTGCAAGATTTAGTAGAAGCAGGATTCGTGAGGAAACGACGGCAAACAGAGGGTAGATCCTACTGGTTGGAAGTTACCGACAAATTTCACCAGTATTTTGAGATTGACAAACTCCCCCAAAATTAGTTCTGATTCCTTTTACAAATTTTTGCCTCAGCCGTTATAGTGGAAAATGACAAAAGCGGCTAAACTATCAATCCGACGTTAGGGAGTGATAATGGAATTCAACTTTGACTTTTATGCGTCTGAACAAGAAGAACAACAGGTTAATACCCTGATTCAGTATTTACAAAAACAGCATCCCGACACCCTTGCTTGGATTGCCCAATCCGCCAGCTCAGAAATTAAAGATATTATTCATCAAAATGTCCAGGGATTAGTGGGAATGTTACCGTCAGAAGACTTCCACATGCAAATCACCACCGACCGCGACGATTTTGCCAATTTGCTCGCATCGGCAATGATGACGGGTTACTTCTTGAGCAAGATGGAACAACGCAAAAATTTAGAGTCTTCTTTCACGGGTTCCGATTCGCTCTAGGTTTAAGTCAAGCGAAATCCTCTCTGCTTTGCCGCAGTCGCCAAATCGAGTCGGGTTTGGTGATTTTTTATGAAGATTTTTGCAGCCGTTTAAAGGTTTGATACATTTCCGGTAGTTTTTTGTAAATGGCCGAGGCTTTTAAATAAATTTTATTCGATACTGCCGGACTACCCGAAACAATTTCCCCAGGCCCTACTTCCCCATGAATTCCTGTTTGGGCCGAGGCGATCGCCCCGTCTCCGATTTTGGCTTGGTTGGCAACCCCGACTTGGCCCGCCAGAATAACCCGATTACCTACCGTTACCCCCCCCGCTAAACCGACCTGAGCCGCCATCGCACAGCCTTCCCCAATCTGACAACCATGGGCAACGTGTACCATATTGTCTAACTTGGTATTTTTACCAATGCGGGTTTCCCCCACCGCAGGACGATCTACCGCACTATTACAGCCAATTTCTACCCCGTCTTCCAAAGCAACTCGCCCAGACTGTTGCATTTTTAGCCAACCTTCCCCCGTGGGCACAAAACCAAATCCTTCCGCTCCGATCGCCGCCCCGCTATGGATCACACAATTAGCCCCGATTTTTGTTCGTTCGTGAATGGTACAGTTGGCATGGAGTAAAGTATTTTCCCCAATGATGACCTCTGGATAAATCACCGCGTTTGCCATAACGCAAACCCCATCGCCTAACTGACCATTGGCATAAATGACCACATGGGGGCCAATGGCCACGTCTTTACCGAGTTGAACTGAGGGATCAATCACCGCCGTGGGATGAATGCCGGGTTGGGGGCGGAAAGGTTGATAAAAAACGGCGATCGCCTCGGCAAACAGTAAGCGGGGATTGGCGGTGGCTAACCAAGGGATACCCAGATCATCCGCTTGAGCCTGTAACGTTTCATCCAACGGTAAAATTAACGCCCCTGCTTGACAGTTAGGCATTTGCGCCCCGTATTTGGCATTTTCCACATAACTGAGTTGCCCTGATACTGCTTCGTCTAATGCTGCCACGCCGGTAATCTCTGGATTGCGATCGCCGTCTTTTTCGAGACTATGGGCTTTAACCTGGGCTTGGAGGCGATCAACGAGTTGACTAAATTTCATGGGGCAAGGGGGGACAGCAAGTAGAGATTATTATAGGGAAGATTCCTGGCCATACCGACAAAATTCATGCAACTTTACCGCCAGTAAATTGAACAGCATCACTATGACCGATTGTTTTTTTGTGACCGGGGGAACGGGATTTGTGGGCGCGAATTTGATTCGCCATTTATTAGCCAGTGGTTATCGGGTGCGAGCTTTGGTGCGTCCCCA
>JBJOGT010000497.1:0-5273 GCA_046048115.1 Cyanobacteriota bacterium
CACATGGCCAAACAATCGGGCTACGACTGTGTGATTGCGGCGGCGGATACCTTCCGGGCCGCAGCGGTGGAACAGGTGAAAGTATGGGGGGGAACGCAGTGGTGTACCGGTGATTGCCAATCCGGGGCAAAATACCGATCCGGCGGCGGTAGTGTATGACGGCATCAGTGCAGCCCAATCTCGCAATGTCAATTTATTGCTTGTGGACACCGCTGGGCGTTTGCAAAACAAGAAAAATTTGATGGATGAATTGGCTAAAATTCGCCGCATTATCGACAAAAAAGCCCCCGATGCCACGGTGGAATCCCTGTTGGTTTTAGATGCCACCCTGGGACAAAATGGTCTGCGCCAAGCAGAAGTGTTTGCCGAAGCGGCCAAATTAAGCGGCGTGGTGTTAACCAAACTGGATGGTAGTGCCAAAGGAGGGGTGGCCCTTGCCGTGGCCCAACAGTTAAATTTGCCCATTCGCTTTATTGGTGCCGGGGAAGGGATTGAAGATTTACGCCCCTTTTCCAGTTATGAATTTGTTGAAGCGTTGTTAAACGGTTAATGCCCAGTGATTGAGAATTTGAACCGATCGCCGTTTCCCCCCTCCCGTCCCCCGTTAGATGGCTGGTCTCTCAACGGACGGGATCCCGAAACCATCAAACAACTGATGCCCTTTTGGGAATGGTTTTATACCTATTATTTCCGTGTCCAGGCCAGTGGTTGGGAAAATTTGCCCCCCGGCCAAGCGTTGATTGTTGGCTCCCACAATGGCGGTTTGTCATCGCCGGATATGGTGATGATGATCTATGACTGGTTCAAGCATCAGGGGCTAGACCGCCCTGTTTATGGCTTAATGCACCCCACCGTCTGGAAAATGAGTCCTCCGATGGCGGAACTAGCGGTGAAAGTCGGCGCGTTACAAGCCCATCCTAAAATGGCGATCGCCGCTCTGCAAAAAGGGGCCAGCGTGTTGGTGTATCCAGGGGGAGCCCAGGATGTTTTTCGGCCCTTCAGCCAACGGCATCAAATTTACTTTGCCGGGAGAAAGGGATTTATTAAACTAGCCCTACGGGCCGAAGTCCCGATTGTGCCAGCTATTTCAGTGGGTTCCCATGAAACCCTATTGGTGATGACCGATTGCTATGACCAGGTGAAATATTTAAACAGCCTGGGAATGCCTTGGTTATTAGGACTTGATCCCGTCGTCTTTCCCTTGTATTTGGGATTACCCTGGGGCCTAGCAGTGGGCCCACTGCCCCATTTGCCCCTACCCTTGACCATGCACACCCGCATTTGTCCGCCCATTTATTTTGATCGTTATGGACCCAGTGCTGCCAAAGACCGGGATTATGTAGATGAATGTTACGAATTGTTCATCGCTAAGATGCAAACAGAATTAGACCAACTAGCCCAAGGCGCTGATATTTCCCCCTTTGCGCCCCCGTCTGTCCGTTAAAACCGAGACCACCGCTAATCCTCTCTGGGTTGGTGGTTCATAATGCCCATACCGTGATCCTGACGCTGATAAAAAATAGGGCTAGCAAGGTCTTCACCGCTGTCACCGAGTGCCTTAACGCCAACCTTCATCAAAACAGGACAGTTTTTTCCATGGATAGATTTCAGGCCCCACCACTGTCGTATCACAACCAATCACTCAACGTCATGTGGTGGGGGGCATCTTAACCTTGAGCTAAAACTTGTGCGGCCGCTGCAACCCCAGCCCCCGATGTCACATCCCCATGACCCAACTCGATCAAGGTGGCTTCTAGTGCACTGATACAACTCAGAATATCGCGGTCACAGACAAAGCCCAAATGGCCAACGCGAAAAATTTTGCCCTTGAGGTGATCCTGTCCCCCGGCCATGGCAATATCGAATTTTTTCCGCATGGTGCTCCGGATTTTTTCCGCATCCACCGTCACCGGGGCAACGGCCGTAATTGCGTTACTCGCCCCATCATCAGGGGCAAACAATGGCAGATTTAAGGCTTTCATCGCAGCACGGGTTGCATTCGTATGGCGTTGATGACGGGCAAAAATGGCTTCTAGACCTTCCGCTTTCATTATTTGTAACGCCGCTTGTAGGCCATACATAAGGTTAATGGGGGGGGTAAACGGAGAACTATCTTCATCCGTCGCCTTTTTATATTTTTTCAAGTCTAAATAAAACCGGGGAATGGTTGCCGTTTCATAGGCTTGCCACGCTTTCGCACCAACTGACACAAAGCCCAAGCCCGGGGGAATCATGTAGCCTTTTTGGGAACCTGATGCCACCACATCCAAACCCAAATCATCGATCGCCAGGGGAGTCGCCCCCAGACTCGTAACCGCGTCTACGATCATTAATGCTTCACCATGGGCTTTTGCGGCTTGGTTAATAGCGACGATGTCATTCAGTACCCCCGTTGAGGTTTCCGAGTGGGTAATGATTAGGGCTTTAATCGCTTTGGCGCTGTCAGCTTCCAACGCCGTTTTAAACGTATCGGGATCGAGGGGTTTTCCCCATTCAGCCTTAATTTCCGTTACGTCCAAGCCAAAAGTTTTGGCCACCTTAACCCAGCGATCGCCGAACTTACCATTGTTACCCACCAGCACCTTATCCCCAGGACTGAGGAAATTAATAATTCCCGCTTCCATGGCCCCAGTGCCACTGGTTGTCAACATTAGTACATCATTTTGAGTTTGGTGCAACCATTTCAAATTGGCGGTTAACTCCGCAATAATTTTGCTAAAGTCGCCGCTGCGATGGCCGATGGGATGTTTCGCCATGGCCAACAAGACTTTTTCAGGTACGGGGGTCGGCCCCGGAATCATCAACATTTGTTTGTTATCCATCGCAGTCAATCCTCCCCTTTGCTAGGCGCGATCATTGAAATTTTTACCAACTACCACGGCAGTCAATTCCGCAATCATGGCACTTGTATAGTCAAGCTCCTCATCTTATCATCTCTGCTCAGGAGGCTAGACGTTCTTTGTCAACTGTCCTCAACTTTTCGACAGGGTAAAGCCGCCGTAAGCTGCCAAAACAAAAAGACTTGCCCCGAGTATTACCCGTGCCATGTTTTGATAAGATAGTGGACGCTGAATGATTCAGTTTGGCAGGGAAAGTGACAATGTTAGATATGTTCTTTCCAGCGAAATGCTCTGTTTAGACCAAATCCAAGCCCCAACTTGTGCCTCTCTTTATTTATAGTTATAAGGTATTCTAATGAATCAAGAAATTTTTGAAAAAGTCAAAGAAATCGTAGTGAGTCAACTAGAGGTTGACCCTGACAAAGTGACCCCTGATGCCACCTTTGCCGATGACCTAGGGGCAGATTCCCTCGACACAGTGGAATTGGTAATGGCCCTAGAAGAACAATTTGATATCGAAATTCCTGATGAAGTAGCTGAAACCATCGATACCGTTGGCAAAGCCGTTGAGCACATTGAAAGTAAATAGGGTTGGGTTACCTTCTATCCACGATCCCGGCACCACTCCCCTTGGCCCAGATAAAGCAAACCTCAGATGAGCCAGCACGATACTCTTTTTTCTAGGCTTGCTCATTCTGTCTGAGTCCCTGGTGATATCTGGCCGGATCAAAGGGGTTAATGATGGACGTTGCTATCTATGTCCCAGAATATCTATCTCGATCATTCCATCAATACTGGATGGCGATCGCCTTGTCCCACTGCCCCTTCAGCGACCTAGCCACTGCGATAAAACGACTGATGACGATAGTGTCTTTCCCCTGATTTTATTAGAAAGTACCATGGCAAACTCGGAAAAAATGCGCGTTGTTGTAACGGGATTAGGAGCAATTACCCCCATCGGTAACTCCTTGGCTAATTATTGGCAAGGATTAATCCAAGGGAAGAACGGCATTGGCCCTATTACCCGTTTTGATGCGTCTAACCATTCCTGTCGGTTTGCCGGGGAAATTCACGATTTTGACCCATTTGACTTTTTAGACCGCAAAGAAGCCAAACGCATGGATCGATTTGCCCAATTTGCCGTCTGTGCCAGCCAACAAGCGTTAAAAGACGCCCAGTTAGAAATCAACGCCAGTAATGCCGATGAGATTGGGGTTTTAATCGGGACGGGAATTGGTGGCATTAAAGTACTTGAAGATCAGCAGGAAATTTTGCTGTCCAAAGGCCCCAGTCGTTGTAGTCCTTTCATGGTGCCGATGATGATTGCCAATATGGCAGCGGGGTTAACGGCCATTAATGTGGGGGCTAAGGGACCTAACAATTGTACGGTAACGGCCTGCGCGGCGGGATCGAATGCGGTGGGGGATGCCTTTCGCTTGGTGCAAAATGGTTATGCCAGAGCCATGATCTGCGGCGGGACAGAAGCGGCGATTACTCCCTTGTCCTTTGCCGGTTTTTGCTCAGCCCGGGCCCTATCTTCCCGCAATGATGATCCCCTCCATGCGAGTCGTCCCTTTGATAAAGACCGGGATGGATTCGTGATGGGAGAAGGGGCGGGAATTTTAATCCTGGAAGCATTGGAGTCAGCACTTAGTCGCGGGGCCAGAATTTATGCGGAGATTGTGGGCTATGGGATGACCTGTGATGCCTATCACATCACCGCACCGGTTCCCGATGGCTATGGGGCAACCCAAGCCATTAAGTTGGCGATGCAAGATGGGGGATTAACGCCTGGAGATATCAGCTATGTCAATGCCCATGGGACGAGTACAGCGGCCAATGATGTGACGGAAACCCGGGCGATTAAGCAAGCTTTGGGAGATCATGCCTATAACATTGCGGTTAGCTCCACTAAGTCAATGACGGGGCATTTATTGGGAGGATCTGGCGGCATTGAAGCGGTGGCCACGGTTATGGCGATCGCCGAGAATAAAGTGCCACCGACCATCAATTTAGAGAATCCCGATCCGGACTGTGATTTAGACTATGTACCCGGTAAAAGTCGTGACTTGGTGGTTGAAACGGCGTTATCTAACTCCTTCGGCTTTGGGGGCCATAATGTCACCTTAGCCTTCAAAAAATATGTATAGCTCACCAAAAAATTCACCGAAGCGTGGGAAGATGGAAGCAATTTGGCCTGTCTAGGGCTTTTCCCTCGCCGCCCTTCGGTGGATATTGACTCATTATTGTTAATTTATTGCTCACAAAAATTATGGTCGTTGCTACTCATTCTATTGACGAACTTTGTATTAATGCCATTCGCTTCCTCGCGGTGGATGCCATTGAAAAAGCGAAGTCTGGGCACCCAGGCTTACCGATGGGGGCAGCGCCCATGGCCTTCACCCTTTGGGACAAGTATATGAAGTTTAACCC
>JBJOGT010000498.1:0-2531 GCA_046048115.1 Cyanobacteriota bacterium
TTTGACTTCCCCTTGGGAACTGTCCACATAGACGACTAAGTTACCGTGATCGCCGTGCTGGCCCAAATCTTGAATTAATTGCAAAAATTGGCGATCGCTCCCCCCCCGCCGAACTTCTCCACTCTCTGGGTCAAAGGAACTGTTAACCGTGTCCCCTATCCCAACAATGAGGGGCATCAAGTCCGGATCGAATTGGGTCATGGCTAATGCCAGTAATTCACCATGGGAAGACGGCGCTTGGCGGGCATTGAACTGTTCCCCCAAAGGATATTCTCCGGTGCGGTGCTGGTAATACCGGTTCAGCAAGGCTAAGACTCCCGCTTCTTTGACGCCCCCCCGCAACATTAATTGAAAATCTGTGGTGCCCGAATCCGTGCCCGTGGCCCAACGCACTAATTCTTTCCCGGTTTGCTCTCGACCCAGATTGGGCGCATAGTGGACAAAAAAACTGTTGGTTAACCCTTGTTTTTCCCCTTCGGTAATTAACTCGTTCAGTAAAACGGCGATCGCCTTTTGTAAATCACGGTAAATATCCAGGCGATCGTGGAGTAAATTCGCCAAAGTATTCAAATTTGCCGTCGGAGAAACCATGTTATCCAACACTGAGGACTGAATGCCCCGTTCCAACTCTGCCGGGGAAAGCAGACCGGGATACTGGTTAAAAAACTGCCGTAAACAGCTTTCAATGCGTTGGGGAACCGCAGCTAAAAAGGTTAACTCTGCTGCACTCACCCCCGGATGGGTCACATTTCCCTGCCGGTCTTGCCATTGCACCCCGCCCCCCGCTAGGCCGGGTAAATATAATCCGTCCCGTTTAACCTGATCGACATCGTCAAAAGCCCGTTCCACAATGCCCTGAACACCCCGCTTGCCGACGTGCTCCCCGTTAGTCAAGACATAAAAATGCCCAGCAAAGGCGGTGGTGGCTTTGATATAAGCCGGTTCAAGACAACGGGTCAGGGGATCTTGTACTAATTCCATGCAGACCCCATCCAGATCTTGGATGATCAATAGATTTTCGGTCTGGGCGAGGGTTTGGCAAAAGGCGTCATGGTCTAGGGAAAAGTGATGGTGGTGTAAGGTCATGAAGTCAAAATGGTTAAGAACGGGCAATGGGTCTAGCCGGGGCATTAAGCGTTGTGTTTGTCGATTACATGGGCCAATTTATGACCCAGGGCTAAAACTGCATCTTGATCGTTGTCATCGTTCAGCGATCCATGGTCATTAAAGGCCTGATGGGCATGGGCAATCGTTTTTTGATCCGGTAAAACAATCATGCCAATGTTGGCAAGTAACAGACGGAGAAACACAAGCCCCCGCATTCCCCCTAATGCCCCAGGGGATGCCGCCATAATCGCCGCGACTTTCCCTTTAAAGGCGACTAATGACGGTTCTTCTTTCGATTCAGCCCGTGATGCCCAATCAATCACATTTTTAAGTAGGGGAGAAAACGCACTGTTATATTCAGGAGAAGCAATCAAAAAACCATCATGGCGGATCATAAGTTGTTTAAACAGATGGGCTTTTTCTGGCATCCCTTGTTCGTTTTCTAAATCCTGATTATAAATTGGCATGGGGTAATCGGCTAAATCAATGACAGTTACCTTTGCTCCGGCGTTTTCTGCCCCTTGAGCCGCAATTTTCACTAATTTTTGATTAAAGGAATTCCGGCGGCTACTGCCAGCAAATGCTAATATTTTTGCCATAATTTTTCCCTCCGTTTGTACATGACTCTAGGGTATCGAGAAACGTCAGAAACAACCTGTCTATACTGAACAATCAACGGGCATTAATCATTGACCTCTGCCCTCAAAAGTGATCAAGAAACATTTCCCAATCAAGGTGGTCTCGCAGAGATCCGCTTCGCGGTGCGCTCTTTGAATGCTAGGTCTAATCTGCATCGGAATCGGCCCAATTTTTAGCCCGACCCACAGCTTTTTGCCAGGTTGCAAAATTTGTCTGGGCGAGGTCAGCCCCGGCCCCTGGTTCAAAGACCCGATCAATGGCGCGGTTTTCCACGAGGGCCGAGTAGTCATCCCAAAAGCCCACTGCTAATCCGGCCCCAAAGGCGGCTCCCTGGGCCGTGGCATCCAAAACCGCTGGCCGTTCCACGGGAATACCCAACACGTCGGCTTGGAATTGCATCAGGAAATCGTTATTGCAAGCGCCGCCATCCACTTTCAGGGTTTGAATCGGGGTGCCGACATCTTGGTTAATGGCTGCGACGACTTCCCGCGCTTGAAAGGCGATCGCCTCCAGGACGGCCCGGACTAAATGGGCTTTGCCGGTGCCGCCGCTGATACCGAGGAATGCCCCACAGGCGGACATATCCCAATGGGGAGCGCCTAAGCCACTCAAGGCCGGCACAAAATAGGCCCCCCCGTTATCGGCCACACTCTGGGCCAGGGTTTGACTTTCGGTGGCGGACTCGATGACTTGTAATTGATCCCGCAACCATTGCACACAGGCCCCAGCGGTAAACATACTGCCTTCGAGGGCGTAATCTACTTTGACTTCGCCATCGGCCTGGG
>JBJOGT010000499.1:0-7305 GCA_046048115.1 Cyanobacteriota bacterium
CTAAATAAGCAATTTTCACCATTAAATATTTGACTTTAAATTAAAGTTTCCTGTGACTTTCCTGGTCGTTGATCGCCGGCTCAAATAGATCATAAAAGCGTTTTTTAGCGATTAGTTTTCCGTGGAGTTGTCGGTTAATGATCGTGGCAACAATAATGTTTGAGGCTGTCAATTTACTGCTCGCAAATGACCCTAAGGCAATTATAGTGGGATTGTCCAAATTTGCGAATACTGTGTCTGCATCTCCTATTTTGATTACTGGTGGGGCTGGTTTCATTGGCTCCAACTTTGTTTACCATTGCGCCCAAACCTATCCCGATCGCCCCATTGTGGTGTTAGATGCCCTGACCTATGCGGGGAATCGTGCGACTTTAGCCCCGCTGGAGCAACGGGGAAATTTTCGTTTCGTGCAGGGTGACATCGGCGATCGCCCTTTAATCGATCAGTTATTACAAGAAGAGGCGATCGCAACCATTGCCCACTTTGCCGCAGAATCCCACGTAGACCGATCAATCCTTGGGCCAGGGGCCTTTGTGCAAACCAATGTGGTGGGCACATTCACCCTACTGGAAAGTTTTCGTCAATATTGGCAGGCCCAAGGGAAACCAGAGCATTTTCGTTTTTTGCACGTTTCCACCGACGAAGTTTATGGCAGCCTAGGCCCCGACGATCCCCCATTTTCCGAAACTACTCCCTATGCCCCCAACAGTCCCTATTCTGCCTCCAAAGCTGGCAGCGATCACCTAGCAAGGGCTTACTTCCACACCTACGGCGTGCCCACTCTTATTACGAATTGTTCTAATAATTATGGGCCGTACCATTTCCCTGAAAAATTAATTCCCTTGATGTGTATCAATATCCTGTTAGGTAAACCTTTACCGGTTTATGGTGACGGGCAAAATGTACGGGATTGGCTTTATGTGGAGGATCATTGCCGGGCCCTTGACCGGGTGATTAATCATGGTCAACCAGGGGAAACCTATAATGTTGGCGGTAATAACGAAGTAAAAAATATTGAGTTGGTGGAAATGCTGTGTGATCTCATGGACGGGATTGCGCCACGTTTACCGGTTAAGCCCGCTAAATCCTTAATTACCTTTGTCAAAGACCGTCCGGGGCACGATCGCCGTTATGCCATTGATGCCAGTAAAATTCGGCAGGAACTGGGCTGGGAACCGGAGGTTACGGTGGAACAAGGGTTACGCAAAACCATCGAGTGGTATCTCAGCCATGAAGACTGGTGGCAACCCCTGTTGTCGGATCAGTACCAAAGCTATTACCAATCCGTTTATGGCGAACATTAAGGTTTCGGGTAGGCTAATTCTCGGACTTCACGGGGCATTGCCCGCACATCAACAATCAAGCCATTGATCCCTAATATCCAAATCATCGGATTGTCACCCATGCGACTGGATAACCTCTAATCAGCCGAAAAATAACTCATTTTCAACAGATCCCGGATTGCCTTAAAACAGCTTGCTCATTGACAATGGCGATCGCCCAGCACCTTGAACGCACCAATGGGATTATTCGGCAGCAAACAGGACGATGGCATCGTCGTCAGAACAAGTTTGGCAAGCTCTGGGCGCAAACGACTGTGACAGCACGTTTAGTGGTGAGCTATTTCAACTGGATTTGGAGTCATAGTTGCACCCTTGACACTGCTGCTCAACGAGCACAATTAACTACAAATCCTCGGACCTGACATGATTTTGCCATCTATCCCACACTTTGCTAGCGCACTACCTATGGGAAAAACCCCTTTCTTGCCAGGATGCTGCCGCTCTCTTGCCATCACCCACCCACTTTCCCAGGTCAGTCGCTAGGCTTAACAGAAGTTCGTCGTTAGTATAGAAAAAGGGATTTTTGCGGGTGAACAAGCAAGTGTAACAATGGAGCAAGTTCTCAAAAAAGTCCGTTTAATCTTTATTTTTTACCCGATACATGGCTAATTGGTTAGAACATAGCGTTCAAGTGGAAGTAGATGCCCCCATCGAATTGGTTTGGCAGCTTTGGTCTGACCTAGAGCAAATGCCCCGTTGGATGAAGTGGATCGACTCGGTGAAGGTTCTCGAAGACAACCCGGAATTGTCCCGCTGGAAATTGGCCAGTGGTAGTTTAGAATTTACCTGGTTGTCCCGCATTGTCAATTTAATCCCCCAACAAATTATTCAGTGGGAGTCGGTGGACGGTCTGCCCAACCGTGGTGCGGTACGTTTTTATGCCCGCAATACAAAAAGTATTGTGCGTCTCACCGTTGCCTATTCAGTGCCCGGTTGGCTGGGGCTAATTATGGACAATCTTTTCCTAGGAAAAGTTGTTGAATCCACCATTCAAGCTGATTTAGAACGTTTTCGGCAATACCTTACCAAAATTGAGTATTGATTCCTTTGAAAATGGCTCTCACCTTCTATTTTCTCCGACATGGACAGACGGCGTACAGTGAAACTGGTGGTTATTGTGGAACCCCTGAAAATGACCCCGGCCTCACCCCAAATGGTATGGCTATGGCTAAGGAATTTGCCGAAACCTATGCTCGCGTTCCCTGGCAAGCCGTTTATGTTAGTCCTTTACAACGGGCTATACAAACTGCTAAGCCCCTATGCGATCGCCTGGGGATTGAAATGGAAATTCGGTCGGGATTAAAAGAAGTGGCCTATGGGGAATGGGAAGGGTTACATCCCCGGGAAGTGTATCAACGGGATCATGACCGCTATATGCGCTGGCTCACTGATCCGGCTTGGAATTCTCCACCGGGGGGTGAGCGGGGCATGGACATTGCCCGACGGGCGACCCATGTGCTCGAAGAAATTGAAGGCCGCTTTGAAGACGGCAATGTGCTGATTGTTTCCCACAAGGCCACCATCCGCATTTTGCTCTGTAGTCTTTTAGGTATTGACATTGGCCGTTACCGAGACCGCTTTGCCATGCCCGTGGCAGGTCTGAGTGTGGTGGAGTTATCGTCCCGGGGGCCACTGTTCCACTCCATTGCCGAACGATCACACCTCAGCCCTTATTTACGCAGTTTACCCAGCACCTAAAGTCGAGTAATTGAAACGGGAACCCGCCCTTTCTTCGGACTGGCGATCGCCTGAAATGCGGATCGACTCAAATCAATGGAACAATTACAGCGGTCACTAATGGTGACGATAACGGATTTCCCCGTCCGGCGATTCGTGACCTTGACACGGCTGCCTAACGGTAAGCTTGGGTGGGCTGCAACATACTTACCATGGTGGTAGGTTTGCCCGTTGGCCATTTTCCGCCCCACAAAATTATTACTGTAGAATGTGGCGGATTGAGCATAGGCCGATAGCGGTACCAATAAGGGAAGGATCAGACTCACAACCAAAAAACGCAAATTAATGAACCCCTTACACTGAAAAAATATCAAGAAGTTCCCAGTATAGCGAATCATCGAAAAAGTTCTAGGTATAAATACCGCTTATCTTGACCTAACGGCGGGGAAAGCGGCGCTTTTGTAAAAAGTCAGGAATATCTAACTCCTGGGCTTTAGGCGGGTTGATAAATAGGGGATCTTCTTCGGTACTGTCTTCCGCTGTTTCAACCAGTTCCGGGGAATGGGGTAGGTCGGCGATCGGTAAGGTTATGGTTGCCGTGGTAGAAGCCCCTTCCTTTTCGCTGTTGAACCCTGTGGCAATAACGGTGATGCGAATCTCCCCCTGGAGTCGTTCGTCAATCACGGCCCCAAAAATGATATTGGCATTGGCATCAACGACTTCATAAATAATTTCTGCCGCGACATTCACTTCATGGAGGGTTAAATCGTAGCCCCCCGTCACATTGAACACAACGCCCTTTGCCCCTTCGATGGATGATTCCAGTAGGGGGGAAGAAATCGCCGCCGTAGCCGCCTCTTTGGCGCGGGATTTTCCAGATCCAATGCCAATACCCATCAAAGCAGATCCAGCATCGGCCATCACCGCCCGGACATCGGCAAAATCCACATTAACCAGACCGGGAATAATAATAATGTCAGAAATACCCTGTACCCCCTGACGGAGAATGTCATCAGCAACCCGAAATGCTTCTTGTAACGGGGTTTCTGCCGGGATCACAGAAAGTAATTGATTGTTGGGAATAACAATTAATGTATCAACGCGGGATTGGAGGGCACGAATACCTTCTTCGGCTTGGTTGGCTCGCCGTCGCCCTTCAAAGGTAAAGGGACGGGTCACAATGCCCACGGTGAGGCAGCCCATTTCTTTGGCAACCTCCGCCACAATGGGGGCAGCCCCGGTACCTGTACCGCCCCCCATGCCCGCTGTAATAAAAACTAAATCCGTACCTTCCAAGGACCGGGCAATTTCATCTCGGGATTCTTCCGCTGCCTTTTGACCAATGGCAGGATTCCCTCCTGCTCCTAATCCCCGCGTTAGTTTCTGTCCGATTTGAATGCGATCGGGCGCAGAGGCCTGGGCAAGGGCTTGGGAATCGGTGTTAATGGCCCAAAAGTCTATACCAGTGACGCCATTGTCAATCATGCGGTTGACGGCATTACAGCCCCCACCCCCAACACCAATAACCTTAATTTTCGCAATATTGCTAGGCACAATCTGATCATTCCGGGGATTGGGTTTGGAAAATACGGGCGGTTCTACCACAGGAGTTAAAAGATTGTCTTGGGCCGATGTCGAAAACAAGTCATCTAAACTTTCAGTCGCATCATCAAGATCGCCACTGTTAAAGTTGATGTCATTTAAGGGTAGGTCATTATTAAGCGTCATTGGAACGGAAAAAGGTTATTGGGTTCAGGGTGCAGGAAAAATCACGCAAAAAAGAGTAACCAACAAGTAAATAAAATTAGCAATGCTTTGAATCGGCAACGTCACCGACAATAGCCGCTAGGGGAAAGGGATTGATGGGGTAGATTCAGTGATAGCACAAGATGGCGATATGGACAGCCATCGTCCTTACACTAGGCATATTGTGCCAATTTGTCAATCAATAATAATGGTATTTCAGCAATTTTTATGTTAGCTAATTATGGTGCAGTGGCTATCCCCCGGATTGTCAAGATAGCTGTCCCTGTTCCGGGGGCCAGAACCTTTAAAATAGGTGGGGTTTTGGCAGGGAATCACCAGGGGATTGGATCATCATCGCTACCAAGCAAGAGCATTGACGGGAATTTCCCTATGAAATGAGAGATACGGTAAAAAAATAACATGGGAAGCAACCTGAAAAGTGGCGATCGCCAATCATTGGGGACATAGCATCACAACATTAAGCAAGGCGGTGAATTTTCAAGAAATTTGTGCCTCGGGGAATTTTGCTGGGGATGCCTGCCATAATTAAAATTTGATCGCCGCTTTCGGCCATGTTGCGATCCTTCAGTAACATTTCCGCTTGCTGGACTAAGCCTTCAAAAGTATCAAATTCCTCATTGATTAAAAAAGGAATGATGCCCCAGACCAAATTAAGGCTGTGATACACTTTTTCGGACGGCGTAAAGGCCACCACTGGTACGGAGGGTCTTTGGTTTGAAGCCAACAGGGACGTAAAGCCAGAGGTGGTAAAGGTGACGACATAACGCAGTGTAAGAATGTCATCAATGGCCACCAATGCTTCACTCAAGGCATGGGTTTCGGTACTGGCAGTGGGGGAAACATTTTCAAAATGCAGGTCAGTTTCGGTTTCTTCGGCAATTTTTCGCAACATGTGCACTGCTTGAACGGGATAGGCTCCCACGGCGGATTCCCCCGATAACATCACTGCATCGGTACCATCAAGGATGGCATTGGCCACATCGCTGGCTTCGGCACGGGTGGGACGCGGATGTTCGATCATGCTGTCGAGCATCTGGGTTGCTGTGATCACGGGGATTTCTTTTAGGTTGCAGAGGCGAATAATTTCTTTTTGGAGACGGGGCACTTTTTCGGGATTCACTTCTACCCCGAGATCCCCCCGGGCTACCATAACGCCATTGGTGACAGCTAAAATTTGCTCTAAGTTGGCGATCGCCTGGGGTTTTTCAATTTTGGCGATCACGGGTAGATCCCCATGGCCCCGATCCGTGAGAAATTGTTTTAGCTCTAAAATATCAGCGGCTTTCCGCACGAAACTGAGGGAAACCCAATCTATCCCCTGGCTAAGACCAAATTCTAAGTCTTTTTTATCTTTTTCTGTCATGGAGGGCAGGGTTAAATCCAGACCCGGCAAATTCACTCCCTTACGGCTTTTGAGCACGCCCCCGGTGACTACTTCACACCACACTTCCACTCCTTGAATGGACTTCACCCGCATTTCGAGTAATCCATCGTCTAATAAAATGCGATCGCCGGGTTGGGCTTCTGTGGCGAGGTGGGGATAATCTATCGTGACAGCATCGGGATATTGCTCACTGACTTCAACAGGAACCAAATGAATCATGTCCCCTTCCGTCAACAGCATTTCCCCTAGGGGTAATTGTCCAACCCGAATTTTTGGCCCCTGTAAATCTTGGAGGAGGGTAATGGGGGTATCCATCTCCTGCTCAACGGAACGCAAAAGCTTGACCATGGAGGCATGATCGTCGTAGCTACCGTGGGAGAAATTTAAACGGGCCACGTTCATACCTGCATGAACCATACGGCGGATAACCTCCAGAGAACTACTGGCAGGGCCAATGGTGGCGACAATTTTGGTGCGGTGGGTTAGGAGTCTCATAGGCTCAACAATTAAGCAAGGCTCATTGCCTTAGAAAGATTACGCCGTAAGTGTAAGGCCAACCTTAGGTTTCTAAGGTCAAGAAATGGTTATTAACTTTCTCCCACGCCAATGAAGGGGTAAAAGGCGATGGCAGAGCAAGGGGGATTCCCTCGCTGTATGGCTAATGAGACTTATCATCAGGGCTTGAATTTGGTGCCTACGGGATAATGCGACACACGCCAATCAGGTAATCAGGTTGCGCCAAAGGATTGGTAAAAGGCGATCGCCTCTAGATCCGAGGGAATGGCGGCGCGGAGGGAATAACGAAGGGATGACATTAAATCACGTCCAAAAAAGATAATTGGTGGTGAACCGCTCAATGGGGTTGAAAAGAACGACGACAATGATCAATCCTCAAAGAAGACAGTATCAGGGGTATGATATGGGGTCAACAGGTTATCTATCAATGGTTTCGGGACAACAACAGTGACCTATATTCTTGGTATTTCCGCCTATTACCACGACAGTGCAGCGGCCTTGGTTCGGGATGGTGTGATAGTGGCCGCAGCCCAGGAGGAGCGTTTTACCCGCAAAAAACATGATGCAGCCTTTCCCGAACGGGGCATTAATTACTGCTTAGTTGAGGCTAATCTCCGG
>JBJOGT010000500.1:0-3857 GCA_046048115.1 Cyanobacteriota bacterium
TGATGATTCCCGGTGAAATTATTACGGCTGACGGCGATATCGAACTGAATGCAGGCCGCCCCACCCAAGTTATTAATGTGGCCAATAGCGGAGATCGCCCGATCCAAGTCGGGTCCCATTACCATTTCTACGAGGTTAATGCCGCCCTCCAATTTGACCGAGAATTGGCCAAAGGAATGCGCTTAAATATTCCCGCCGGAACCGCAGTCCGCTTTGAACCGGGGGATGAAAAAACAGTAACTCTAGTGGCCTATGCCGGTAGCCGAGAAGTGTATGGCTTTAATAATTTAGTGGATGGCCCGTTGGATACTGAGGCCCCGAAGTCCTCAAAAACCAAGAAAAAATAAACCTATCACCGTCGCCGTTCCCTAAAACGCTATCCGCTCCCTCCCCAACATCCTCAAAAGCCACCGCAGACGACCACGATGGCAAGCTGGAAACATTCAAAAATCAAGGATTAGGCACTGACCCCAGAGGCAAGCACCGCCACGGCAATTAACCCCCCGACTAATAAAACGGCGATCGCCGCCAAAATCAGATAATTCCGTTTTTCATTGGGGGTAGGGGCTTGTACTGAGTAAACCCGGGGTTCCACCGCAAAATTATTAATCCGACCGCCTTCGTCTTGGGTATAAGGCATGGTTAAACTCCTTTGTTATTAATGGTGTAGATAGATAAAACAGGTTTTATATAACGGCTTAGTCATTGAGTGCTGAAAGCCGATTTTTTTGAATCATACCCCAAAATCTCCACTGCCTCCATAGCCCTTTTTGTCTAGAAACCAGTTCTTGAAAACTGTTTTTATAATCTGATTGTCAAGAAATAACCATGATTTGTTTAACTTTTTGGGGGGATTAAATTAACCTTTTCTTAACCAAAAATTTTCGTGACTTGTGAAAAGATAGGTGGGGGAAGAGCTTAACCAATTCTTAAACTCTATTTGGTAGAGAAAAATAAAAATAGTTGCCTATTTTTTCCTTATAAACTGGACAAATTAACCGTATTATTTATAGTTGAATCCATTAAGTCGGTCTAGACGTCCAGGGTGTTTTAAAAGCTAAAGTTGGGCGTTCCTGAGTCTTAACAGGGTCTACCATCGCCTGAAATTAGCAATCAACTTAATCATCAGTGGCTAGATTCGGTCTTGATCATTTCACTTTTACGTCTGTCGTATAAACGCATCGAATTTTTTATGGGTATTATGTTTACTTCATTGCACAGAGCGCTAACCCTTTCCGCCGTTGCCGTTGCTGTTTCCTTTAGCGCAGCGGGCCAGGCGATCGCCGGCACATTGAATGGCGCTGGAGCCAGTTTTCCTGCCCCCCTTTACCAGCGTTATTTTGCAGAATACAAAAAAGCCACCGGCAACACGGTTAACTACAATTCCGTCGGTAGCGGTGCAGGGATTCGTCAATTTATTGGGGAAACCGTTGATTTTGGAGCAACAGATGCACCGATTACATCGGCTGAACGGCAGCAAATGAAACGGGGGGTGGTGATGGTTCCCACCGCTGGCGGGGCCGTGGCCGTGGTCTACAACCTTCCCGGCAAAAAAGTGAATATTTCCCGGGCTACCCTACCCAAAATTTTCTCTGGCGAATTAAAAACCTGGAACCAAGTGGATTCCAGCTTGCCCAAAACCCCGATCCGGGTGGTAGTGCGGGCCGATGGCAGTGGTACAACGGAAATTTTCACCAGTCATTTGGCCGCTATTAGTCCGGCGTTCAAAAGCAAAGTGGGAACTAGCAAAGATCCTAACTGGGGTTTTCAAGTCTTAAAAGGCCCCAAAAATGATGGGGTAGCCGCCGCTGTTAAACAAACCCCCGGGGCGATCGGTTACGTTCAAGACACCTTTGCCCGCAAAAATGAAGGCCCGAATTTACAAACCGCTAAAGTCCAAAACAAAGCCGGACAGATTGTGGAACCTAGCTTAGCGGAAGCCAATAAAGCTATCGGATCTGCTAAGTTTGATGGCAATTTTGTGGCTGATATCAATGATCCCCCCAGCGGTTATCCCATTGTGGGCATTACCTGGTTGTTGGTTTACCAAAACTATAAAAATGCTGCCACTGCCAACGATATGAAGGCTTTGGTTAAATGGATTCTGACCACTGGACAAAAATACAATACTGAGTTGGAATACACCCAAATTCCCGCTAGTGTTGCCCAAAAAGTGATTGCAGCGGTCAATAAAATTAAATAGGCTATTTTCATTTAGATTAGGGTAGGGTAAGCGGTATTTTGATAACAATTTCGTTTCCCCCCTTAATCTTTCCCCCCCTTAATCGTTACTTCCTACTCCTATGGCTGATAGTTTTCAGAGGTCCCATCAAACGATTCTTGACGAACAAACGATTGATATTACAGCTTCCAATACCCTGGCTCGCAATTTAGATTGGGGGTTTAGGCAATTGGTTTGGGTCTGTGCGTTGGCTGTGGGGGCAATTTTAATTTGGATTACTTGGATTGTTTTTCAGGATGCTCAACCGGCGATCGCCAAATTTGGGTTAGGGTTTATTGTTAGTCAAGAGTGGGATATTAGTGAGCAACTTTATGGGGGATTACCCTACATTTACGGCTCCATTATCTGCTCCCTCATTGCCTTAATTGTTGCCCTCCCTTTGGGATTATCCGTGGCAATTCTAACCAGCGAAAATTTTTTACCCACTGCCATCAAAGTCCCCATCGGTTTTTTGGTGGAATTAATTGCTTCCATTCCCAGTGTGATCATTGGGCTGTGGGGAATTTTTGTGTTTATCCCCCTATTAATGCCCATCCAGGTCATGTTATTTGAGTATCTCGGCTGGATGCCGATATTTAATACAGAACCCTTTGGGGCCAGCATGTTAGTGGCGGGGTTAATTCTCGCAGTGATGATTTTACCCACGATCGCCGCCATTAGCCGGGATGTGCTGTTATCCATCCCCCCCCAACTCAGAACTGCCTCTATGGCCCTAGGGGCAACCCGCTGGGAAACCATTGTTAATATTTTGTTACCCGCTGCTAGTTCCGGTGTTATTGGTGCCACCATTTTGGCCCTCGGTCGCGCCCTCGGAGAAACCATGGCAGTCACGATGGTCATTGGCAATTCCAATATTATTTCTGCTTCATTATTAGCACCGGGCTACACTATCCCCGCTGTTATGGCTAACCAATTTGCCGAGGCGATCGATGAGCTACATATTGGGGCGTTAATGTATTTGGCGCTGATTTTGTTCTTCATTACCCTGGGGGTCAACAGCATTGCCGTCTTGTTGGTGGAAAGTATTCGGCGGCGGCGGGAAGTTAATTAATATTTTAATCTTTAAATACCTTGATTTTTGCCCTTTAGTGCTTTTGGTAGCAACTATTTTGCTCCTGACTATCTAGCCCATCCCCCTTGAGTTCCCTATGACCCCATCCCACGATCTTCAGCACCTCGACCAAGAACTCCACCAGCCCCTTCCCTTTGTTCGTAATGGTTTTACCTGGCTGATGACGGGGTTAGCCTTTACCTTAACGGCGATCGCCCTGTTGCCCCTGTTTGCCATGGTGGGGGCAATTATCAGTCGGGGACTGCCCCAATTTTCCTGGGACGTATTTGTCAATTTGCCAGCCCCCATCGGGGTGGAAGGGGAAGCCAACGGTTTTGCCAATGCCATTGTTGGCACCTTAACCATGGTGGGGTTAGGGGGAGTGTTAAGTGTGCCCCTCGGCATTATGACGGGTATTTTTCTCTCGGAATTTGCCGCTGGATCGGCGATCGCCAATGGAGTGCGCTTTTCCACGGTGATTTTGAGCAGCGTGCCCTCTGTAATTGTGGGGGTTTTCGCCTATGGAGTGTTAGTAATCACAACGAAACAATTTTCCGCCGTTGC
>JBJOGT010000501.1:0-4775 GCA_046048115.1 Cyanobacteriota bacterium
CGCTGCTTGCAGCGGGGAGGCTTCATTATTAATGAGCCTAGAGAGCACGATTCACAATGGTCGATTATCAAAGCGAAAATCAACGTCTCCGCCAAGAGATTGAAACGCTCCGTCAACAAAATCAGGCCCAGGCAGAACAAATCCAGCAACTCAAAAAACATGAAGTCCTTCTACAACTTGTTTTAGATAATATTCCCCAGCTTATTCTTTGGAAGGATTTGAATTCCGTTTTTCAAGGCTGCAATCGGCGTTGGGCTAAGGCTGCGGGCTTTAATTCCCCCGAAGAAGTGATCGGTAAAACCGATTATGACCTCTATACAGACCCCGCTGTGATCGAAGCTTATTTGAGCAAAGATCGTCAAGTGATTGAAACAGGTCATCCCGTTTACCAAGTGGAATATAAAGCCGATAAAAATGTTTGGTATGACACCAAAAAAATTCCCATCGAAGTCCCAGAAGGTCAAATCATTGGTATTTTAGCCACCATTGAGGATGTAACGGATCGCAAACAGGCTGAACAGTCTTTGATTTTAGCAGAGGAAAAATATCGGGGAATTTTTGAAAATGCCCTCGAAGGAATTTTTCAGTCTAGTCCAGAAGGACGATACCTAAATGTAAACCGGGCCTGTGCCAAAATTTATGGCTATCAATCCCCCGCAGAAATGTTAGCAGCGGTAACGGATATTGCCAGCCAAATCTATGTCAACCCCGGCGATCGCCAACGGTTTCAAACATTATTATCCCAGCAAGATAAAGTTACCAATTTTGAATATCCTGTGTATCGCAAAAATCGAGAAATAATCTGGATTGAAGAACACACAAGGGCTGTACGAAGTCCAGAAGGAAACATTCTTTACTATGAAGGCATCATTCAAGATATTACCCAGCGCAAACAAGAAGAAGACCAATTAAAAAGACGCATGGAAGCATTACGCATTGAAATTGATCAAAACAAACGCCAAATAGCGGTCAAACAGATTACCCAATCGGATTATTTTAAGGAATTGCAAGAGGAAGTCGAAGCGTTACGCTTCAGTGATCAAGGCTTTGAATAATCCCTTCTCCCAGGAAAAAGGTAACTTTGACTACAGTTTTTTAGTCGGCATTGATGACATTAATGGGAGAGATAGTAGCAATAATACAATTTCGGTGATTTTGTACTTGTCCCTGCTCCCTTGCATATATGCCTAAAGTTATTTCCATCCATTCCTATCGCGGCGGTACGGGTAAATCTAATTTTACGGCGAATTTGGCCACCACCATTGCGTCCCAGGGTTATCGGGTAGCGGTTGTCGATACCGATCTCCCTTCCCCCGGTATTCACAACCTATTTGCCATGGATAATGGGGCGATCGCCAAAACCCTAAATCATTTTTTGTGGGGAGAAAGCGCCATCGAAGATGTGGTCTATGAAGTAGGTTCCAACATTGGCCTAGAGGGGACAGGGAAGTTGTATCTGCTACCGGCGAGTGTCAAAGCCGATGATATTGCCCGCATCCTAAAAAATGGTTACGACGTTCGCATTATGAACGATGGCTTTCGGCAGTTAGTCAAAACCTTGGCGTTAGATTATTTATTTATTGATACCCATCCGGGGCTTTCCAAAGAAACCTTTTTATCGATCGCCATTTCCCATGTTTTAGTCTTATTGTTGCGCCCCGACAAGCAGGATTACCAAGGCACAGCGGTGACCATTGATGTGGCTAGACAGCTAAAAGTTAGACAAATATTATTGGCGATCAACAAAGTTTATAGTAAGTTGAATTTCGCTGAATTAAAAACTAAAGTTGAAGATATTTATAGCGAAAGAGTGGCGGGCATTTTCCCCTTCTCTGAAGATATGATCGAACTCGCCAGTGAAGGGATTTTTTGTCTCAAGTTTCCAGACCATCCGTTGAGTCAGGAATTTCGCCAAGTTGCCCAAGCTATTGACGAGGTTTAAGCCATGTCCAGTCACAGTGAATTACAGTCCCTGACGGATTCCATTGCTGCGGTTACGTCTCCCTTTCGTAATTATTTAACCGATCTACATAAGCAATACCAAGGGTTAAATGAGGGCAACGTCGCCGATTATATTCCTGAATTAGCGTTGGCGAACCCCGAATGGTTTGGTATTTGCGTTGTCACCCAGGATGGCAAAATTTTTGAGGTGGGGGACTGTGATCAACTCTTTACCATTCAGTCTATTTCTAAAGCCTTTGTGTTTGGCTTGGCCCTAGAAGATAATGGCCGGGAATACGTTAACAATAAGGTCAGTGTGGAACCGACGGGGGAAGCGTTTAATGCCATTGTTTTAGACGAAGCCACCAATCGCCCCTACAATCCCATGGTCAATGCCGGGGCGATCGCCACCACGGATTTAATTAAGGGCAATGGCAGTACGGAACGTCTGAAGCGAGTACTGGCTATGTTTAAGCGTTACACCGGTCGGGAACTGGATATTAACGTTCCTGTGTTTCTCTCCGAAAAAGCCACTGGCAACCGCAACCGGGCCATGGCCTATTTAATGCTGAACTTTGGTATGGTCAGCGACAATATTGAAGAAACTCTTGATCTATATTTTCAGCAGTGCTCCATTTTAGTCAATGCTCGGGATCTGGCCATGCTCTCCGCCACCCTAGCCAATGGAGGTATTAATCCCGTTACCCAAGAGCGGGCGATCGACGAACATTATGTCCAAGACGTGATCAGCGTCATGTTTACCTGTGGCATGTACGATGCATCGGGGGAGTGGGCCTATCGGGTGGGTTTACCGGCGAAAAGTGGAGTCGGTGGCGGCATTACAGCGGTGGCCCCGGGCAAAATGGGAATTGGTACATTTTCACCGTTGTTAGATGCCAAAGGGAATAGTGTCCGGGGAATGAAAATTTGTGAAGATATTTCCCGTGATTGTGGTTTGCATTTGTTTAATGTGGCCAAACCCGATTACAACATTCAAGAACTAACCGATTGTTATTCCCGCTTACAGGATTGGTAGGGCGATCGCCAGCTATTAACGTCCTAGGGTGGGGTCAACGGTGGTATAAATATCGGCCAAGGATAGGGTCAGATTCAGAAATTCGACCAGAATCACACTCTGCAAACCAACATGGGTGGTGACTAACCATTGAGATGCTGTCGTACGCTGAAAACAATCCACCACATAATTGCGGCCACTCACCAGCAGATAAGCTTGCAGACTGGGCAAACCGCAGTAGTCGTGAAATTTATCGCCGCGATCATAAGGATTCCGTTGACTCGGATAAACCCCCCACAAGCAGCTTATATTTTTTACGATTAAAGCGTTAATCCAACGGTTGATTGACTATGCGGGGTTAACCTTTGTCCACACTGGGGCAGCCGTTTAGAAAGCAAGGGACTCGTGCCTGACAAAGAGGGTGAACCCATATCCGATTAAATTATGCCCAATATGTCCAAGCCAGCAAACTTAGGGAGTCATCCTGAGAATGATTCTTAGGGGGGTTGATACGAACGTGAACTTACTTGAATTTTTGTTACTTTTTGTGGCGAAACGATTAAGAACTGATGGGGAATTACAGCGTTTTACTGCGTTCTGTAACGTTGCAGACTCAGGTTAAAACCTCTCCGTTACGATGAAATCAGCGTCATCGAACCATTCCAGGGGGAAATCCAATGGCTACCGCTGTCAAGCTGACTGATCAATCGTTACGGCAACTCGAAACCCTAGCGATCCATACGTCCCAAATGATTCAGCCCCATGGCTTGGTCATGGTGTTAAAGGAACCGGGGTTAACCATTGCTCAAATTAGTACCAATTGCCGAGGCATTTTAGGGCGATCGCCGGAGAGTTTGATTGGGGAAAGTTTAGCGGTTATTTTTGATAGTTTTCAGTTGGAACCGATCGAAGCCAAAATAGCAGCGGGACAATTGGATGTGCTCAATCCGTCCAAACTTTGGGCGCGGGTTGATGGGGATAATTTTGTGGTATTTGACGGGGTGTTTCACCGCAATGCTAACGGATTATTGGTGATGGAACTAGAACCGGCCTATTCCGCTGATACCATGCCATTCTTAGGGTTTTACCACCTGGCGAACCAAGCTTTGATGCGGTTACGGGAACAGGCTAATTTGAGTGATTTTTATGACGTGATTGTCCAAGAAGTGCGGCACATGACCGGCTTTGATCGGGTGATGTTGTACCGCTTTGACGAGCAAAACCATGGGGACGTCATTGCCGAAGAAAAACGGGATGATATGGAACCCTATTTGGGTTTGCATTATCCCGAATCCGATATTCCCCAGCCGGCCCGGCGGTTATTTATCCATAATCCCATCCGGGTCATTCCCAATGTGTCAGCGACAGCGGTGCCTTTGTTTCCGTCAGTCAATCCAGTAACCAATAAAGCAGTAGACCTAACGGAGTCAATTTTACGCAGTGCTTATTCCTGTCATTTGGACTATCTCCGCAACATGAAGGTCGGTGCTTCCTTGACCATTTCCTTAATTAAGGACAATAAGTTATGGGGGCTGATTGCTTGCCATCATTTGACGCCGAAGGTGGTTCCCTACGAGCTACGCAAGGCTTGCGAATTTTTTGGACGGGTGGTATTTAACAATATTTCGGCCCAGGAAAATACGGAAAACTTTGATTATCGGGTCAAGCTGGCGGAGCATGAAGCGGTACTGCTCGATAGCATGACCACGGCCAATGAGTTTATCGATGGGCTGGAAGCCAATGCCGAACGGTTAATGGGTTTGACGGGTTCCCAGGGAGCGGCGATTTGTTTTGGAGACCGCCTAATTTTATTGGGGCA
>JBJOGT010000502.1:0-2558 GCA_046048115.1 Cyanobacteriota bacterium
ATGACGGCGTCTAACATGGTGGCATTGCTTGGCTGACGTGTATCCAATTGAGTTGTAGCGCTGGCAGCAGTGGAATCCCGCTGGGACAGAGGGGAAAAATTTCCGACTTACAAATCTACAAATGATGCTGATTAAGGGAAAGGCTATACCCAAATTACATTATTATATCGACTACGCTTGAAAGTGATGCGATACTATACATAACCAATGCCGCAGCGTCTAATGCCATGAACGAAAATATTGCTTCAACTCCCCGGGAATCTGAGAAAGTCGAAGTATCTATCCAGCTTGATTCCGATTTGTTAGACCAACTTCAACATCTGACAAACGACCCGACCCGTATTATCGAAACGGCGATTAAGCAATGGCTGCGGGGAGAAAAGGAGCGTGATGACGAATTGACCCGAACGCTCCGCCGTAATCCCCCAGTGCCTCCCCGAGGGGAATGGAACGACTAGGATTTTGATGGAGATCAATGACCCTAGGATCAAGGGCTGGTGTTGGCCAAAGTTGCTTTAAACACCTCTCACTCTTTACCGCACCAGTGTTAGCGAAGTTTCAATATGGAACAACAGAGCGATTTGACTGCCCAAAACCACGGGTTTTCCTCCCTTGATTCGCTACAATCTCCCGATATTTCCCAGTTGACGGCGATCGCCCGTCGGATTCGTCGCAATAGTTTACATTTGCCCAGTATTTGGCAAGAAGCGGTGGATAGTATCGGTGGGGCGTTGGGGGTGAGTCGTTGTTTGCTGCTGACCCCCGATCCCCAAATCCAACAGTTAGAAATTCAGGCGGAATTTTGCCAGCCCTCGGTGTCCCCCTTTGCCAAGTCCATCCGACCGGGTTCTAGTAGGCCATGGCGATCGCTCTTTGACTTTAACCAGCCCTTGATTTTGCAGGATGTCCACTTACAAGGGGAAGATCTGTCTTATTTGTGGATTTTTCCGACCCTCTACCAAAATCAAGCCAATGGTTATCTTTGTCTGCAACACATTCCCTCGTTGACCACCCCCTGGCCAGCGGAAACGTTGCTACTGTTGCAAGAATTGGCCGAGCAAACCGGAACGGCGATCGCCCATGCCACCCTTTACGGAGAATTAAAACAAGCCAAAAAAGCGGCGGAAGAGGCCTCGCGCCTTAAAAGTGAATTTCTGGCCAGCACCACCCACGAACTCCGTACCCCCCTCAACGGCATTATTGGATTTTTGCGGCTGACCCTAGATGACATGGCCGATTCCGAAGAAGAAAAGCAAGAATTTATTGAAGAAGCCTATCAATCCGCTTTGTTACTTTTAAATTTAATCAACGATATTCTTGATCTTGCCAAAATTGAAGCAGGCGAAGTTGACGTTGAACTCGAAGCCGTGGATTTTTTAGAGGTATTGCGGGCCGTTGAAAAATTTGCCCTGCCCCAGACCCAAAACAAAGGGCTAACCTTTGACCTCAACTTACCGGCCATTCAATCTCCGTTACTAGTCTATGGCAATCACCGTTGGTTGTTACAGGTCATGCTTAACATTGTGGGGAACGCCCTCAAATTTACCCACGAAGGCGGGATTACCCTAACCGTTGAAGTGATCCTCCGCTCGATCATTTGGCAAGATCAAGAAAGGCCGGGACTGATCAAGGTGAGTGTTGCCGATACAGGCATTGGCGTTCCCCTCGCGCAACAGTCCAAACTCTTCAAAAAATTTGTGCAACTTGATGCTTCCGACCCTAAAGCCTATGGTGGTACGGGGTTGGGCTTAGTTATTTCCCAAAAGTTAGTGGAAGCCATGGGGGGAAAAGTGGCTTTTTTTAGCATGGGGGAAGGCCTCGGATCAACAGTGACCTTTACGGTGCTGTTGGAGCAATCTCCCCTGCTTGATCCCGCCCCTGGTACTGACGAGGCGATCCGTTAGGGGGCGATCGGTTCTCAGCCCATTGAACAAGGCTTCAAAAAGTTGCTACAGTGAGTCTTGCCCAAAACAACGATGCTGAACCCCATCGTTTTTATTCTCTGCTGATTCCATGGCTAATACTTATACCGCCGAAATTCACCATCAAGGCCAGACCTATACGATTGCTGTGCCGGAGGACAAAACCGTACTGCAAGCGGCCGATGAGGCGGATTTGCAACTACCGACCTCCTGTGGCGCTGGCGTTTGTACTACTTGTGCCGCATTGATTACCGAGGGGAGCGTAGAACAAAGCGATGGCATGGGGGTCTCGGCGGAACTCCAATCAGAAGGCTATGCTCTACTATGCGTGGCCTATCCCCGGTCTGATCTCAAGATTGTCACTGAAAAAGAAGACGAAGTATATCAACGCCAATTTGGCCAACAGGGCTAACGCCATCCAATAATTGTGATTAACGGCAATCACCATCCAACGCTTACCGAACTTGCCGAGATCGTCAGTTAACGCCCTATTCATCCCCTGCTTTTAAGAGGAATTGCTGTGACCGTTCGTGTTCGTATTGCCCCTAGTCCCACTGGTAATCTCCATATTGGCACTGCCCGGACTGCTGTTTTTAATTGGTTGTTCGCCCGCCACCACGGCGGCACGTTTATCCT
>JBJOGT010000503.1:0-6227 GCA_046048115.1 Cyanobacteriota bacterium
TGCGTGAAACCACGGAAGTTGAGTCCCAAAACTACGGTTACAAATTCGGTCAAGAAGAAGAAACCTACAACATCGTTGCAGCCCACGGCTACTTCGGTCGGTTGATCTTCCAATATGCGTCCTTCAACAACAGCCGTTCCTTGCACTTCTTCTTGGGTGCGTGGCCGGTAATCGGCATCTGGTTCACCGCAATGGGTGTTTCCACGATGGCGTTCAACTTGAACGGATTCAACTTCAACCAATCCATCTTGGATAGCCAAGGTCGCGTCATCAGCACCTGGGCGGACGTATTGAACCGCGCCAACATCGGTTTTGAAGTAATGCACGAACGCAATGCCCACAACTTCCCCTTAGACTTAGCGTCTGGTGAGCAAGCCCCTGTGGCGTTGACCGCTCCTGCTATCAATGGTTAATTCCTTGATGTAACATCAATTGAATAACTAGCAAAGAGCACTCTCTTGTATTAGGGGGTGCTTTTTGCATGGCATCTATAGGACGATCACGCTTTTGGTAGTGATTCGGAGATGGTGATGAATCTAAAAGTCAAGCTGACTGGGCATTGTACAGCAATTCTCATTATGGGATTTTGAGCTAATTTAAGTTGATTTTATGGAAAATGGTGGCAATAACGGTCTCTGAAAACTTCATTCCTTCGTTGAGAACATACCTCAAAAATCAGGCTTGAAGTCAAAATGAGAATTGCTGTATTTTGTCCTGTTTTCCCATCATTGTCAAAACTCCAGTAAGTTCAGGGACAGCCCATCAACGGGGGCAAAAATCTCCAGTAAAATCAGCATAGGGACATGCTCCTTAACTTTTTTGCCGCGACGTTGCCCCCCATGACTGTTCACCCTCAAAAACTTTGGCTCTATGACACAACCCTCCGCGATGGAGCCCAACGGGAAGGAATTTCCCTTTCATTGACAGATAAGTTGACCATCGCCCGTCGATTAGATCAATTAGGCATTCCTTTCATTGAAGGAGGGTGGCCGGGGGCAAACCCCAAGGATGTGCAGTTTTTTTGGCAATTAAAAGAGGAACCCCTCAGCCAGGCGGAAATAGTAGCCTTTTGTTCCACCCGTCGTCCTCATCAAGCGGTAGAAGGCGATCGCCTTTTACAGGCAATTTTAGCGGCGGGAACCCGGTGGGTAACGATTTTTGGCAAATCCTGGGATCTCCATGTCCAGGAAGGGTTGCAAACCAGCTTGGCGGAAAATTTGGCCATGATCGGCGACACCATCGCCTATTTAATCAGCCAGGGGCGACGGGTGATTTATGATGCGGAACACTGGTTTGATGGCTATCGGGCAAACCCGGATTACGCACTGGCAACATTGGCGGCGGCCCAGGCCGCAGGGGCGGAATGGCTAGTGCTGTGTGATACTAATGGCGGCACATTACCCACGGAAATTGAGCGGGTAATCCAAAGCGTAGACAAAGCCCTCGGTTTACATGGTGCCGGTTCCCCCCAACCCCGACTAGGTATCCACGCCCACAATGATAGTGGTACGGCAGTAGCCAATTCTTTGATGGCTGTCCAAGCGGGGGCAACCATGGTTCAGGGAACCATTAACGGTTACGGGGAACGGTGTGGCAATGCTAATTTATGTACCCTAATTCCCAATCTGCAATTAAAACTGGGCTATGCCTGTATTGGTCCAGAACAGTTAATCAACCTTACCCCCACCAGTCGGTTGATTAGCGAAATTGTCAACTTAGCTCCCGATGATCATGCGCCCTATGTGGGGCGATCAGCCTTTGCCCATAAGGGGGGTATTCATGTGTCGGCTGTGCAAAAAAATCCCTTCACCTATGAGCATATCGAACCCATGGCCATCGGTAATGAACGGCGTATTGTGGTTTCGGAACAGGCGGGACTGAGCAATGTTTTATCAAAAGCAGAGTTATTTGGTATTCCCCTCGATCGCCATAACCCCGCTTGCCGTAACATCCTGGAAACCTTGAAAAGTTTAGAACAACAGGGCTATCAGTTTGAAGCGGCCGAAGCCAGTTTTGAATTATTAATGCGGGAAGCCATGGGCGATCGCCACCCCTTATTTTCGGTGCAGGGGTTTCAAGTTCATTGTGATTTACTGGCACATGCGGAAAAACCCGCCGACCATCACGCCTTAGCAACGGTAAAAGTAAGTGTAAACGGACAAAATATTTTAGAAGTGGCGGAAGGGAATGGCCCTGTTTCAGCCCTAGATCAGGCTTTGCGGAAGGCCCTAACGCGGTTCTATCCCCAAATTGCCGATTTCCAACTAACGGATTATAAAGTTCGTATTTTGGACGGTGCGGCGGGAACATCAGCGAAAACCCGCGTTTTAGTAGAATCGAGTAACGGCGATCGCCGTTGGACAACGGTGGGGGTATCGGGCAATATTTTGGAAGCCTCCTATCAAGCGGTGGTGGAGGGCATTGAATATGGTTTACGGTTACTAACCTGTGGTTTGACGGCCCACGGCGCCACGCCCAATTAGGGATTTTCTGTTTCGATGGATATATCTTAGGGGGAACCATGTCAACGGGGCTGTTTAGTCGGAGGGCTGATTCCTTCTTCCCAAACCATCAAAAACCATAAAAAAAGGAGGTGAAGGAGATGCTCCCCCGCCTGCCCTGGATAATTATTTAATTTTGCAAAGTAGACAGCTATCCGATGGGGCGATTAAACCGCATCAGACAACTGTTTTAGCCAGTGCCTAGTCTTTGCAATCATCGTCTTTGTCGCCGGGACATTTGCCGTTATAAACAACGACGCTGTCTGCGGGACTAGAATGGGCAGCTAACGCCACCGTTTCTAAGCCAATAATCATCACTAGGGCGATCGCCAGGGGAGAAATCCAAGGCGATAAACCCCGACGGGCAGCGGAAAAAGAATGGGATTGCTGTTGATTCATCAGCTTATCTCCTTGACACGTCCTAACACACCGAGACCAAATCAGAGCTTGTTTGCTCTACCTTCACCATAGGAGGTCTGCCTTAGCATGTCAGTCCCCTTTTGCGGAGCCAGGATCATTGTCAACATGGAAAAAAAGGGAATAGTCAAAGGCAATCAACGGGTAAAAAGAGTCCGCAGGAAAAACTTCGGCAGCACAAGCATTCGTCGCCAGCGCCAGGGTTCTTGGTAGAGACGATAGAGCCATTCCATGTTGAAACGACAGAAAAATTTAGGAGCCCGTTGTTTATTGCCCGACCAAATGTCAAAACTCCCCCCCACGCCGATCCAAATGGCCCGGGGGCACAGGGAACGATGGGCCTGAATCCAATATTCCTGTCGTGGTACGCCTAACCCGACCAAAATCAAGCTGGGCTGCTTTTCTTGCAACGTTTGGCACCATTCTGTCTTTTCGCTATCGTTGATAAAACCATGACAGGTCAAAATTTCAAGGTTGGGGTATTGCCGTTGCCAATGCTGGGCCGCGAGGTCGGTAACCCCCGGTGCTCCCCCATAAAAGGCGATCGCCCTAGGTTCAGAACCTTGGGCAATGCGGTGAACCATTTCGGCGGCTAGTTCAATACCAGGACAGCGGGCTTGCTGAAATCCCTCTAGCCGCAAATACATAGTAACCCCAGCACCGTCAGGGATTACCAGTTCTGCATGATGGATGACCTCTTCCACCGCAGTGTTTTTTTCCGCCAACATCACCATTTCAGAATTAAGGGTCACCACATGGGCCCCTTGACCTGTCTCTAGACGGGCTTGTAACCAATCTCCATAATTGTTGCAGAGATGTACCGGAACACTAAAAATCAATGTTTTTCTTAAAGGAGGAACCGACACTGGAGGGCTTATCATAGAAGGACATTCCGGCTCAGAGACATACCATGAATTTATCATGAAAGTTAGTATGTCTCGATACAATATCGCACATTGTGTCCCAGTAAATCCCCTGAGATGTTACTTAGGGTTGAATGTCAAAGAGGTTATTGTCGGGCAGATTGCTCACGGAGCGTTGTAATTGGTTGAGGGACTGGTTATAACCAATAATCGCTTGGAGAAAGCGTCCTCGGGCGTTGGCTAAATCCCGCTGGGCGTTAATAACATCGGTTTGGGTTCCCACCCCGGCTTGGAAGCGTAAACGGGCTAACCTTAGGGCTTCCTCGAAGCGAATAACGTTGGTGCGGGTACTGCTAATGTTTTCTTTGTTTGCGGTCAGGTTGTAGAAGGATTCTTCGACTTCAAAGCGGATTTGGTTCCGTTGCCTGGAAAATTCGGTTTTGGCCAAATCCATTTGACGGTCAGCACTCCGGGCTTCGGCAAAGGCCCGCCCGCCATCAAAGAAGTTCCATCGCACTCGGGCAGCAAAGGAGTAGCCATCCACTAAACCGGCTTCCCCATCAAAGTTATCTTGGTAAGTGTAATTTGCCAAAAAATCCACTTGGGGTTTAATCGCTGACAGGGCAATAAAGCGATCCTGTTCGCTTACTTCCATCTGCACTAGTTGTTGTTCGAGTTCGGCCCGATTTTTATAGGCTTGGACGATGCTTTGATCCAACGGTATTGTCCAATCTCCCGCTTCAGTGATTTCATCGGCGGCGGTTAATTCCACCCGTTGTCCCACACTCAAAATCTGGGCTAAGCGGCGTCGGGCATTGCGTTGTTCGGCGATCGCCCGGGTCAAGGCTTCATTGGCGGTGGCCAAATCCCCTTCGGCCCGCAATACATCAAAAAGAGTACCTAAACCGGCCTGTTCTAATAAGCGAGCATCCCGCAAACTCTGGGACGCATCTTCCACACTGGCCTGGGCGATCGCCACCTGGGCATCGGCTCCTTGGAGCGCATAATAACGATCCGTTGCCTCAAAGCGAGTTTGTTCCGCAATTACTTCTACTTGCAAGCGAGCATTCTGCACTAACTGTTCGGCCCTGGCAATCTGGGCACTACGGTTCCCGCCGGTATAGATGTTGTAGGTCAAATTGAGATTACCCACCGCATTGGTGCTGGTTTCGCTCTGGGGAGTGGGCGTAAAGCCTAACTCTTCTGCATTATTAGCTTGAATAATATTGTTGGCCTCGGCAGCAGCGCTACTGTCTCGACTAAGGGAAAAATCCGTATCTAAACTGGGGTAGAGGGCTGCCCTAGCGGCAATTAAACCGGCCTGTTGTTGTTCTAAGGATAAATTCGCCGCCCGCAAGTTTTCATTGTTCCGCAAGGCAAGGGCGATCGCCTCATCTAGGGTAATGGCTTGGCGGATGGTCGTATCGACTTCCTTGGGCTGAGTTGGAAACAGGAGGGGATTGCCCGCCGGATTGAGTCCCTCCGCTGGCAAAACGGGGGGGAGTTGGGGCAATGGTTCAGCGGGTTTCTGATTTCGTTCGGCGATCGGATTAACAATGCCGGGGGTTTGGGCAACGACCCCGAGATCATGACTTCCCCAGACCATAACGCCGGTACTCAAGGCTAACAAGAGACTGGAAAAAGACCAATTTTTAAGCGGACAGATTGATTTCATGGGAATGTGACCAGACAACTCAGCCGTAATAGCAAAATAGGAAAGACTGCTCGCTAAATAACTTACCGCATCCGTCTAGGAATTGAAACTAACAACATTACAAACAGTATTCTACTGCCCCCGATCGCCGGGGAACCCCAGCGCCGAACAATCGGGCATGAGCACTATATTTCACCCCAGGAACACCGCCAAAAAACATATTTTGAACCCTCCAGAAACTAATTTGGGCTTTGTTGTTAAATCAAATATCCTTAAATATTTTTATTTGTTCACTGGGTTCTAAAGCCAATTTTTTCCCTTGCCAATCAAGGCGACTTTAGACCACAGCAGCGGGCAAGGATAATTGATAGTCTAAACAGTAACAGATGACCTGTAAAATTGCGCTGTAAATGTGACTTGATTTGCCGGATTTTCGTACTTATTTGAGGTGTCCGCCGTCTAAAACCAGGCAAGGCGTCATTACCAAGGAAAGGCGCTGGGGGGGATGCCACCGATAAACCCTCGGGGATGCAGATTATCCGTTACAATCCTGACTCAGTCCAGTGTTTTATACTATGGTTTCACTAAGTCCCTGATGTTATCTCCAACACAGGTTCTAAGCTTTCGGTCTCTCCCCATCAGTTCCCCTGTCAGACTAAAATCGATTGTCCCATTAACTCCCCCTGAATCTTTGCCATGAGTCAAATTCAACAACAACTCGCTGAAGAACTTGCATCGATGGATTGGGGGACGATCATGCCCCATGCCAAAAGAGATGCGGTGATTGTGGTC
>JBJOGT010000504.1:0-3465 GCA_046048115.1 Cyanobacteriota bacterium
TCATTTAACCGCCAGTTCTCGATCGTTCGTTGGCGGGGCCTGGCGATCACTAAAGCGCCATCGGGGGCATTGTGGGTAATCACCGATCCCGCAGCCACCGTTACTTCGCTCCCTACTGTAACAGGTGCGACAAAGACACTATTCGCCCCCGTTTTCGTACCACTTCCAATCACAGTTTGATGCTTACTAACCCCATCATAATTGGCGGTAATAGTCCCAGCCCCCACATTAACCCGATCGCCCAGTTGGGCATCACCGAGATAGCTTAAATGGGCCACATTGGATTTTTCCCCAATCTCCGACTTCTTCACCTCAACAAAATTGCCAATACGACACCCCGCTTTCACTGCTGCTTGCCCGCGAATATGGCTATAGGGGCCAATGCGACATTGATCGGCGATCGTGCTCTGGCTAATGACGGAATAAAAAACAGAGACATCTTCACCAATTTGACTATCTTCAATAAGACTTCCCGGCCCAATGCGACTGCCGCGACCAATAATCGTTTTGCCCCGCAGATGACTATTGGGTTCAATAATCACATCCGCCCCCAGCTCGACCGTATCGTCGATGGTAATACTGTCAGGATTAATCAGGGTAATACCCTTAGCCATCCAAGTATCTTTAATCCGGTTTTGCAAAATATCATTGGCCGCCGCCAATTGTTTACGGTCATTAATACCATTGATTTCTAAATAATCCGCCGCATCCACCGCCATCACCCGATCGAGGTAATCCACAACCTCCGTTAAGTAATATTCCTGTTGATCATTATTAGCCGACAATTGGGGTAACGCCGTCGCCAAACTGGGCCAGTGGAAACAATAAATACCACCATTAACGCGGTGGTTTTGTCGTTGGGCATCATTACAATCCCGGTCTTCAACAATCTGTGTCACCAGATTATCCCCCGTACAGAAAACTCGACCATAGCCTTTGGGATCAGGTAAGTGGGCCGTTAACAACGTTGCTGAATTTTTGTGTTGCTGATGAATGGCAAGCAAATTTTCTAATGTTTTCGGGCGCAATAGGGGAGCATCGCCATTGAGTACCAATAAATCTCCCTCGTAGCCCTGGAGATGGGGCAAAAGTTGTTGAATAGCGTGACCTGTGCCTAGTTGTTCACGCTGTTCCACAAACTCCACATCAGTTCGGCCACGCAATGCAGCTTCCACCGCCGTCCCTTGATAACCCACAATTAAGATTTGCCGCTCCGGTGCAAGGGGGCGACAACTTTCCAGCACCCGCTCGACTAAGCTATAGCCCCCCAATTGGTGAAGCACCTTGGGGAGGTCAGACTTCATGCGAGTACCCTTACCCGCCGCTAATACTGCAACCGCAACCATAATGACTTAACATCCTTATCATCGCCATTGAGTATATCGTGTTGTGGCTAGGTTACCGCGTCCAGACCAAGGTATATTCGGTGTGCCAGAATTTATACAAAAACTTAATATTGCCTTAACCCGCAGCCAAACCAGCTTTGGTTAAGCATTTGTGCCTATCGAAAAATGTGATTAAGAATACAGCACCCTTCCTCTTTCTTTGCACCCAAGGTTAGACTATAGTTATAGACAGGTTTTGATGCCCATTCTTAGTGACTTTTATGAGTACTGCAACGTTAACCCCTCTTCCTTCCTTTGATTACACCATCGAAACGCTCAAAGATGAAGCGCGCCAGTTGGTGGAACGGGGAACCGTCAGCCGTCACCAGCCGATTTACGTTCTATGCCAATATATTCCGGCCCGTCAGTGGGTAGGGGTAGAGTGTGAATTGGAGCGAAATGATTATTTACTGCGGGATCAGATTGGCGATTTACTCGCCGCTGAATCCTGGGAGAGTGACTAGATATTAATTTTAACGATTAACCCTAATGATCAACCATAGAAATGTAGGTATCCGACGTTAACTGCCTATTTTGACTACGGTTAAAAATTCTGAAGCAAAATGCCTCAGAGCGGGATTGCTTGCTTGGGCCGACAAAGGGCTTTTTGGTCTAACGGGCTTTATCAGATTTTGACTCCTCATCCGCTGGCTGGACGACAGCACCATCTTGAATTTTTAGCAAGCCAGCGGTAATGACCTTTTCACCGGGTTGCAGCCCTGAAAGAACGTGATAGTTACTCCCCTGTAGACTACCGAGGGTAACGGCTTTTTGTTGGGCAATTAATTCTGTTTCCCCCGTTTTTTCATTTTTGCCGGTTTCCACGATGTAGACAAAGGCTTCGCCTCCAATGCGGGTGACGGCGGCGGTGGGGACGGTTAGCCCAGCGGATTGATCCCAGATGATGCGGGCTTGTACCAGTTGGCGATTAAGTAGTTGGCCAGATTGATTTTGAAACGTTGCCCTTGCTAGGACACTCTGACCGTTACTGTCTACGTCTGGGGAGATAAAACTGACTTGGCCGGTGGCAATGGGCTTTTCTTGGGCATCAAGCACTTCTACGGTCAAACCAGGGCGTAGTTTTGCTGATTGTGCGAGGGGAACTGCTAAGTTGAGTTCGAGTTGCTCGTTTTCGGTTAAGTTCGTCAGTGATTTGCCCGCTTCGACATATTCCCCTGATTTGACCGGGATGTAACCTACGATTCCTGAGAATGGCGCTATTACATTGGTTTTAGCCAGTCGGGTTTCTAGGGTTTTGACCTGGGCGATCGCCTGGGCTACCTGGGCCTGGGCCTGGGCAATGTCTTCCGGGCGTTCACCATTTTGCAGACGATTTAGGTTTTGGCGTTGGGCTTCCACCGCTGCGGTTAAGCTTTCGACTTCCGCACTACGGGCTTTCTTCAACTGGGCTAAGCGTCGTTGGGCTGCGGTTACTTCGGCGATCGCCTGGCGTTGTTCCGTCAATCGTTCATCGTAAGTATCGAGGGCAATCACGCCTTGATCCCGTAGGTCGGTAAATCGTTTAACCCGTTCATTGGCTAGCTCTGCCCCGGCCTTGGCTGAATCGAGTTGGGCTTGGGCCTGGGCAATTTCCTCTGGACTAGCTCCAGCCTTGGCATTGGCTAAGCGACTTTGGGCTTGGTTTAATTCTGCTTGGGCCTGGGCAATGTCTTCACGACGGGTTCCCGCTTTAATTTCCGTTAACTCAGCCTGTTTCTGGGCTAAATTGGCTTGGGCTTCGAGGAGTTGGGTTTGCAATACATCGTTATTGATGCGAAATAACCGCTGTCCCTGTTGTACCCGTTGCCCTTCCCTGACTAAAATTTCCTCAATCCGTCCATCAATTTCTGGGGCGATCGCCGTTCCCTGAGGCGCTTCCAACGTCCCCATCAACAGACTGGCATCGATGACCATGGTGGGTTCGAGGGTTTGCCATTTCACCGGAGCCGGAGGCATTTTGCCCATCATTCCCCCCTGGGGCGGGACGCTGGCTGGGGTTTGGTTCATCCACCAATAACCGCCTCCTCCCAATAGCAACGCACCGCCAATCAACCACGGTAATAATTTCGGTTTACCAGCC
>JBJOGT010000505.1:0-6455 GCA_046048115.1 Cyanobacteriota bacterium
TAATTATCGAAATTTGGACAACACCAATTTATGGCCAAGGGGACAAGGTAATTTATGCACTGGTTCTGCTTCAAGATGTTACTACCCGGAAGCAAGCGGAACAGTTATTAAGGGACTACAATCAAGCTTTAGCCGCTGCCGTTAAACAAAAAACCCAAGAAATAATGATGGCACAACAACAAGCGGAGAGAGCAAATCAGGCAAAAAGCTTATTACTTAGAAATATGAGCCATGAATTAAAAACACCACTGCACGTCATCATCGGTTTTACTAATTTAATGCTTCAAGATCTTGATTATTCTGAAAATGATGCTTTACCCCTTTCTAAAATCAGACAAAATGCCAGACATTTACTGTTAGTTATTAATAATCTTTTGGATTTAAGCAAAATACAACAGGGAAAGCTCAACACGGATTCTCAATGGATTGAGTTAGTGGATTTTGTCACTGAGATTCAGGAAAATTTTCAACTCAATGCCCAGGCTAAAAACTTAGCTTTTACAGTCCACTTTTTGACCCCCTGCCCCCCATTGGTTCAGGTAGATGTCATTAAATTACGACAAATTTTATTTAATCTACTGAGTAATGCCTTTAAATTTACCCTTGTAGGGAAAGTATCCATTCGGGTTGCCTGTGATCAACTGACGGCAGACAAAGCACGTCTTGATTTTTGGATTGAAGATACCGGCGTGGGTATTAGCCAGTTGGCCCAGAAGCATCTTTTTCGTGATTTCTATCGGGGTGATGTCCTAGATGTAATAACCGAAGGCACGGGCTTAGGTTTAGCTTTAACAAAACAATATGTTCATCTTTTAGGCGGAAAAATTGATTTAATCAGCGAACAAGAAAAGGGTACTTGTGTCCACTTTTTTGTGCCAGTTCCGATAACCGCAACCGCTGTTAACTGGGTACATCACGCCGATGAGGTTGTGGGTCAACCGGATGGCGATGGTTTCCCGATCTCCCGACTGCCCTCCCTGTTGACGACATTAGCCCCCCAATGGCATCAAGCCTTTTATGAGTCCCTAAGAAAACTTGATGAGGCTCGGATGCTGGCGTTATTAGCGGAAATTCGACCATCCCATCCTGAACTGTCCCGCTATCTAGAGGGATTAGTCAAAAACCTAGAGTTTCAATTATTACTTGATCTATTTCTTGCCTTGATTTCTCCTGGCGATCGCCAATGATCAATATTCTGGGGGATGACCGTTAGGCTAATGCCATCGCCCATTTTGACGCCCTGCACCTCAACGGTTTGCTGATTAATGGTACTTTGAATTTGAAAAGAGTCCCCGTCTGTGATGATACGAATGAGAGCCGGGAGCCAGTCCAGATGATAGTGTTGGCAAAAGGTCGTACATTGTAGTTTTTGCAACTGGCGTTTTATGAAGGGAAACATTTGAGTGAAAGTCGGGTTGACTAAAATAAAGCGAAAGTCAATGACATTTCCCTGGTCTGAATCTCGAATAGCTTCTAGGGCGGCAATGCCGTAGGGGGTGTGGTTGAGGAGGTTAGCCAAGATTGAGCGGGATTGGTTCAGGGCAACAATGGTTTCTTGGTGGGCAATAATTTCCGCCTGGAGTGCTTGGTGCTTAGCTTGCAATTGCAGATGATGGGCAATTCTGGCTAAAATTTCAATGTCTTCAAAGGGTTTAGTAATGTAGTCACAAGCGCCTAGTTTAAAGGCTTTAACTTTGTCAACAACATCGTAAATGGCACTCAAAATGATAATAGGAATATGTTGATATTTATCATTGCTTTTTAAGGCTTTACAGACAGCATAACCATCCATTTCAGGCATTAAAATATCTAAAAGAATCAAGTCTGGCTTCAGATTATCAATCAGTGTCAGTGCCGTTTTACCACTCTTCACTGTATGGATTTTATAGTTTTTTTTGCTTAGGATTTTCTTCAGCAGCAATAAATTATCAAGTTGATCGTCAATGAGTAAAATAACGGGTTGCTGGGCATCCGAAGGAGTCACAACATCAAGAACTTTGGGATCGTTGAATTCTTCCCTGGCGTGACGTGAGTCGAGAGTTAAGGTTTGAATATGGGCTAAAAAGTTTGATTTGCTTAACTGACAGCTTAGTAACTGGGAGAGCCGACGATAAAGATTAGAGGCAATATTGCGGATTGTACCAGGGTTTAGGTAGAGAGTTTCTGCAATTTTCGTATAGGTTTTTTGTTGGACTAGCCCTTGAATAATGATTTCTTCTTGAAAGCTAAGTTGGGGTTTTCCGGCAAGATAGAGCTTTTTTTGTAGAAATTCGACGATCAACTCAAAAGTAATAGCTGTATTAATTGTTGGCTTGGACATATACAGCAAAGAGCAAATATTTGTAACCGATTTAATCTATTACTTTACCAAAAGCAAAATAACTATGTCATCGGCGATCGGCAGACAGATTGTTTTGTCTCCGGCTATTCCTCTCGGGCGTCGTTTTTCCATCATTTTTTCCTCCCTACTTCTTTTTCTAGTTTAACCCTCCAACACAAACTCGCTTGGAACCAGTAATCCTGAACGTTATTTTCAAATAAGGCTTTGAAGACACCAGCAGTGAAAGCAGTTTGGCTGCCTCCACCCTGGCAGGTGATCGCAATTTTGGGGTTCATGATTTGGTTCACCCGATAAAGTTTGAATATCGTTGAAGATTGAAGCAACACCGTGACCCGAAGACAACCCCTTTCAAGTCAATATTTCTGTTAATGGTTTACCTGCCATCGGTCAGACCGATAGAGCTTCTGTCGTGGGTTGTTTGTGATTTTATGGGACGGTGTGGGAAAAGTTCAATACTCGAGCATTTTTTAAGTCCAGGGAATAAAGAAGGCGAAAACTCCAATCACCGGGTACCCCCCTAACCTTTGAGGTTCTGATTCCACACCTGTTCCGCTTCCGTTAAGGCTTCATCCACTGATTTATTGCCCAACATTGCCGCGCCTAAACTGTCATAAATAATCCGTTTGAGTTGGTTTAAGTTGGCCATGGGGGGGATCAACACTTCTGCCGTGTCCAGTTGTTGCACGCTCACTCGTCGGGCCTGTTCCAAAGGTGTGGCATTGGTCATGGCTTCTAGTTCTTGGCGATATTGAACTACAGCGGCTTGATTAGACGGCAACACATTGGCCGCTTTGGCAAAGGCCAACTGATTCTCATTATTGGTGACAAATTCGGCAAATTTAATCGCTCCCCCTTGGTTTTCTGTGCTGCGGGGAATTACCAGATTCATGACAGCAACATTCATTTTGCCCGTTTTGCCCGTAATTTGGGGAGCGGTGGCGGAAACTTTGGCAATGCTGGGGGCATTTTTTTCTAGGCTTGCTAAAAATTCTGGCCCAGAGGCTAAAAAGGCGATCGCCCCGGATTGATAAAGCTCCACCGCTTGGCGATGGCCCTGGGTCAAGACTTCCGGCGGTAAGACCCCCTGTTGATACAGATCGACCCAATACTGAAAGGCCGCTTTGCCTTCAGGACTATTAAATGCTGCTTCCCCCCGTTCGTCCACCAAGCGCACCCCCATTTGTACCAAGCTTTCTAACACTTCGGCGGAGTCGGAGGGGGAAAAGGTGACAAAAAAGCCATATTTTCCGGTTTTTTGCTTAATCAAGCGGGCAGCGGTGGCTAATTCCCCAAAGGTGGCCGGTGGTTTTTCGATCCCCGCTTGTTGTAAGAGGGTTTGGTTGTAAATGGTAATGCGGGTGGTGAGATACCAGGGGAAGCCAAAAACCTGATCCCCTAAGCGATTTGCCTGCCAAATACTGGGCAAATATTGGGCTTGTACTTCTGGCTTAACCACATCACTTAAATTAACCCAGGCATTTTTACTGGCTAGTAAAGAAGCGAAAGTGGGGTTGAGGTTGACCACATCGGGGGCGGTATTGGCCGACACGGCGGTCAAAATTTTACTTTCCATGACATTCCAGGGAATATCAACCCAGTTAACCAGGCCAGGGGGATTGTCCTGCTCAAAGGTCGTAATCAAGTCCGTAAAGTAGGGGGTAAATTTTGGTTGCAATTGCATTGTCCAAAAGGTCACCCTGTCAGTGCCCTGGTCTCCCGGAGGGGAATAACTTTGGCAACTCACTAACCAGCTCAGGAGCAATCCAACCAACCCAAATATCAACCCGCGACGGCGCGATCGCCATGGCCACCCTAATTTCATTAATGCCCTATGCTGGTAAACGTTTCAGAATATTAAAAGATCAGTCTGGAACCGATTATAGGCAAAAATGCTCGGATTTGAGGTAATCTCCAAGCATTATCATCCATCATTCAAGTCCGGGGCAAAAAATATCACACTCACTCTCAAAATCATTCCCGTCCCTGAGGAACTATATTATACTTTTAGCGTCAGGGTTCATTCTTGGCCCGGACATTATTGATTTTCGTGATTCACAAACGAGGTAATCGTGTTAAATAAATCTGCAAAAGTCCTCTCTGGTGTTCTGCTAGCCTTAGCCACCCTTGGTGCGACCTCCGCCCAAGCGAATCCCTTTGCTAGCAAAGGAACTATGTTATTGAGCCAATTGCCCGGTCATGATACTTATATAAAAGGCAACGAACAAATGACCTTTGATGGTCTGGCGATCGGTCGGGTTCGTGGTGCCGTCGGCAGCATCATCCAAGTGGAATTATTGGAATATGGTGACTTCCCTGGCTATATCCAAGTTAGTGATGACCACCGTCGTTACCACTGGGATGGCGCTGGTGCTGCAATGCCCGGTGATGATGTCCTCCTGCGACCCATCTTCGATGATGATGGAAAATATCGTGGTACTGAGTTTGTTTCCGTTGCTCACCCCGCTTGGTTGACCCGTTTAAACCTTAAAGAGGTTGAAGACGTGAAAGTTTCAGAAGTTGAATTCACCCCTTCTGAGCCGGTTGCCTTGCCCCCCGTTAGCCGTCCCGCCCCGGCCCCCGCTCCGGCGATCGCCCCAGCCCCCAGGCCCGTCCGTGGTTTGTGGTAAACACCGCGAACTTTAAGACATTTTCGCTCAAAAAAACCATGAGCGGCGTTGTTGTCAAGGTTTAGTCCTAACGACAACGCTTTTTTGGTTTAGTTATAAATCTTGGTGTAAAAACGGTTTAGCCGTTTCGCCGCTATAGGTGGCCACAATTTGGCCCGATCCCCGCAGTTGGTATTTGTACGTAACTAATCCTTCCAAGCCGACGGGACCACGGGGGGGCATTTTTTGTGTACTAATGCCCACTTCTGCACCAAATCCATACCGAAAACCATCGGCAAAACGGGTACTGCAATTGTGATAAACCCCCGCCGCATCAACCTGGGTCATAAATTGTTCTGCTCCTTGGGTATTTTCAGTGATAATGCCGTCGGTGTGTTTTGAACCATAGGTATTAATGTGGGCGATCGCCGCTTGAAGGGACGGGACAACTTTGATGGCCAAAATCAAATCACTGTATTCAGTGCGCCAATCGGTTTCATCGGCGGGATCACAGTTAATTAAAGCTTGCGTTGCGGCATCACCCCGTAAACTAACCCCCTTTGCCCTTAACGCGGCCGCAATGGGGGGTAAAAAATCAGCGGCGATCGCCTCGTGGACGAGTAAAGTTTCAATGGCATTACAGGCGGCGGGGTATTGGGTTTTGGCATCCACCGTAACCGCAATGGCTTTGGCTAGATCCGCTTGAGCATCGAGGTATAAATGACAAATCCCATCGGCATGGCCCAGCACCGGAATGTGGGTATTTTGCTGAATATATTGGACAAACTCATTGGAACCCCGGGGAATAATCAAATCAATATATTGATCCAGCGCCAATAAGCCCCGAATTTCTTCGCGGGTGGTCAGTAAACTAATGGCTTGGGGACTGACAGCGGTTTGGCCCAGGGCGTTTTGAATGACTTGGGTTAATACTCGACAAGAACGGGTCGCTTCTTTGCCCCCTTTTAAAATCACGGCGTTACCAGACTTGATCGCCAAACTGGTAATTTGAATCAACGCTTCGGGACGGGCTTCAAAAATCACCCCCAGCACCCCCAATGGACACGCAACCCGCTTCAACACTAACCCTTCGTCTAATTGACGATGCAAGCTGATTTGTCCCAAGGGATCGGCTAAATTCTGCACATCCCTGACCCCGGCGATCGTTGCGTTGAGTTTGCTTTCCCCTAATTTCAACCGGTTATACAAAGGCGTGGCAATGCCTTCCGCCTGGGCCGCAGCACAATCGGCTTGGTTCGCAGCGATAATCTCCGGAGCAGCGGTGGTTAATCCCTCGGCCATAGCGGCGATCGCCTGATTGCGTTCAGCCGTGGACAGCGTACCCAGGTGTAACGCCGCTTGGCGGGAAGTTTTCGCAAGATCTAACAACACCGGAGAAGAGATAGGCACAACCATATTACTAGATTCCAACTGACAAAGGGACTTTTATCAAGGTATCAATATTTGGAGACTGATTTAGGCCGATAATCCCAGGAACAATCAATGCT
>JBJOGT010000506.1:0-3016 GCA_046048115.1 Cyanobacteriota bacterium
TCAGTTTGAACTGACACTTATCACTGTAATCCTGGTTAAGGTTTTTGTAAAGGTTTGTAAAGGGAATTTAATATACCAAATAGTTATTAACCTTATAAGTTTCTCTTGGGTAACCTAGTCACCAATGCCTAACCGACGGTTACGCCTAGAGAGTAGCCAATCAAATTGACACTAACTATCGAACTTCAGCGCCGTCACAATAGGGGACTGAATACCGAATCCATCAAAGTTAATAAAAGTCAGATTCAGGGACTTCGTCATCCGCTGGGGCGATCGGCAAATCCTCAAACCCTTCTAGCACACCGTACACGGCCCAAATCGCCATCGCTCGTAGGTAATGACTAGCGCGAAAGGTGCCCACTGAGGTAATGGCTTCGGGGGTGCGGAATTGTAACCCGTTGTTGTAGACCTGATTAATCACGGTTTCCGTCAGTTTTAAGCCCTCGTCTTTCATGTCCATCTGAATTAAAAAGGCTGCTAAGCCAAAGTTAATGCCTGTCCAGACTTCCAGGGGATGGGTATCGTTGGGGTTTTGGGGCGAACCATCGGGTAATAGTCCATTGGCGGCACCGAATTGGGCGTCTTTAAATTTGAGAAAACAGGTGTCGTAAACTTTTCGCAGAGCTTGGGTTGTGTATTGGTCTTCCACCACATCGGGAAGCTTCAACAGCCGCCCATAGAATTGCCCACACAGTTGATCCGCCATCACCACCGCTGAACCGCTTTGACTATCTAATTGGTAATATTCGCCGTTCCAGAGGGTGTCATGGTACAGACTCCGGGCTTGGGTTAACCAGGTTTGAAAGCTGGCGATCGCCGTTTGGATTTCCTCGGGTTGTAACTCGGTTTGTTGGGGCGGATTATCTAATAAATAACGACCAATGGCGATCGCCGCTTCGAGGGCCGCAATCCATAGCCCACCACAATAGGCGCTAATGCCCCGCAACCGCCAATCATCGAAGGTTTGATCCGGTGCGCCGGAATTTTCGGGAATGCCATCGTTATCCAAATCAAAGGTTTTGAGATAGTTCAACGCCGCGATGATACTGGGCCAACATTCCCCCAAAAATTCCCCATCGGCATCGGGCAATAACAGAAAATCCCGATAGACCAATAACACAAAATCACTGCCCAAATCCTTCCACAAATTGCAATCTTGGTAAGCAGTGTAATTGCTCCGTTCCCAGGGATGTTCGTTGGGGGCACCCAGATCATGGGGCGTGGCATTTTTCACCTTGCGGGGGGCTAGGGAGAGGTTATAACCAATCACCCGTTCCCTCAAATCCTCTGTGGGAATGGCCCGGGCAAAGGCCAACATAATGGCTTTTTCGAGCTTTGGCCAGTGCATCAGCAAGCCAAACGACCCATAAAGCCGCACATCCAAGCTTTCATACCAGCGGTAATCCATACATTCACAGACCCCAAACTGACCCACCGGATCATTTTCCGTGGCCGCCGTCCAGAGAGTCCCCCCTTGGGTCAACAGGTACAACTCGTTAAACAAGGACATTTTCAGGAAATCCGGCAAGGTGGCATTGTCTAAAATGGGGGCCTGCCAGGCCTGGATTTTGTCGCGCCAGGTGTCGCTATGCTTCAAGGCGGTGCGAATCATTGACCAGACATTTTGACCGTTACGGCCATAAAAATCCGTATAACGACGGTAATAGGTAATACCCTGGGCGAATTCCGTAATCGGTAAATCCCAAGCCAGTAAAAAGGGGATTTTCTTGGTTTTGCCCGGTCGCACCGTAAACCGTAAGCACATCGCCCCGGCAATTTGTTCTCCGGGTTCGGCGGGGGTTTCATCTTGGATATCGGGTAAAGATCCATTCCCGGCAAAGAAATCCCACAGTTCTGAGCCATCGCCGTTCGGATTCCAGCGGTTATGGTAAAACACTTCCACGCTGGGGTTACTGACGCTGGCAATGCACATTTGCCCTTCCCCTTCCCCCAGGGCATCCCGCAGTTGAATGCGGTTAAATAAACAGCCCACCCGAAAGCCGTCTTGGATCCATTGGTTAAAATTGCCCGTACTGTCTCCCAAGCGGGGTTGATATTCGTATTCGGGGCTGCCGTCATCCCGGAGCTTAACGGTGGGGGATTTGATGGCATTGGTGAACCAACCGACGGTGTTTTGCCAGGTGAGCATAATGCTCAGGGTGATGGGTTTATCGGTGGGGTTATGGATTGTCCAGTCAAAAACGGCCAGGGGATAACTGCTTTCTTGGTAATTACCACCCCACACCGGGGAAAATTGCTCGCAAATTAATTCACTTTGAAAAACGCCTCGATATTCGTACCAACTGCGGGGATAGAGGGCGCTATATTCTCCTTTTTCAGGGGGATACCATTGCCAACGGCCTAGGCTTCCGTTTTCCGGGGCAGCGGTGCTCAGAGCATAGGCTTGGGGCGTTTCCCCTTCTACTTGTTCGTAAACACTGAACTGACAGGCTGGTAAATTCTTAAAAGTATGGTTGCCCCCGTCCAAGTGCCAGAGGTTAAATTCTCCCCTCGGCGATCGCCCGATGCAACCGGCCCCAAATCCCCCTAACGGCATCCCATGGTGGGGGCCATCGTCCAAATTAGAGGCATAACGTACCGTGTAGGGATTTTCCCACTCTTTACCGAGGGCACGTCGCCACGCACAGACAGGAATTTCAGGTTTTTGAACGAGCAAGGACATTGAATTTATGAAAAAAGGGGGCTATGGGGGGTTGTGTTGGATTTATCGTAGTCGAAAGCGGGGGAAGGGGGAAAGATGGATAATTGCTGTTTAGTTAAAGGGGATCAGAGGGTTGTGAAGATAGCAACGCCCCCAGGTACCCAAGACTCCCCTTCTAACAGTACAAAACAGATCACCATGAATGATTGGTTTTGTTGCCCAGTTCCCAATTTCATCGTTCACAATGTTGTTAAGCGGCAATGGTTTGCAGCCATGTTATCAGTGCCACATTCTCCAGTAAAATACACGCACTTCATTTGCTGCTTGTCTTCAAGCTTTGGATTAACTTTTTAC
>JBJOGT010000507.1:0-4574 GCA_046048115.1 Cyanobacteriota bacterium
CGTCCTGCACATCCCCCGGCAAGACCAAACTGGGATTCAGCGGCTCGGTTAATTCCCGCACCTTTTTCTCAAAGCGTCCTTTCTCATCGGGTAAGTAGCTAACGCCGATTTCTGCCCCGGCCTGATGAAGTTGTTGGGCAATGCCCCAGGCAATGGAGCGATTATTAGCAATGCCGGTGACAAAGGCGCGTTTGCCGCTGAGATCTAGCATAAATTTTTTAAAGGAATTTTTGACGAACGTTAATTCGGGAACCAATGGAGTAATTAACCCTAATTTTCCAATATACTCCCTAGTCTGTCCCTCCAAGAACCCAACCCTGATTCGTCAGCAATTCTTGTTTTAAAAATTTTAAAACGTTAGGCATGGGGTCAAAATACGAATTACCGATTGTAGAACCCATGAAGACCATTTAGTCCGGTTCTGGCGGTGCAATCTTCGGCCATTGACAAACATAACGATAGCCCGCATCGGGGGAGCCTTGCACGGATACGTTACCGCCGTGGTGCTCGCATAGATAGAGACTCAGTAACAGCCCTAAAAGGTGGTGGGCCTGGGTTTGATAATGACCAGAATTGCGATCTAGTTGCTCTAATAACTGCTCAACTTTATCGGGACTGAGGGGGTGGTCAAAGCGGATTTTGGCTGGTAGTTTAACCGCTGTTGTCAAGGATGACTCAATGAGCAGAGGGGGTTGTAGAGGCACTTGGGGCAGTCCATCCCCTAAACACGGATGATAAATCCAAGCCGCCAGATTCAGATGATGTTGACGCCGAGAAAGGTGGAGGCGAATTTCTGCTTCCGACTGGGCACTATCCAACAGGCTAATCAATAAGTAATAAAGCGCTTGTTTGATGTTATTTTTGTCGAGCAACCACACTTTTTTGCCCGGCTCCGCCGATAAGCGAATGTTTAATTGCTTCTGGTTAAGGGTTTCCGCTATTTGATTAATGACCTGCTGGGCGATTAACTCGATGTTGACAGGCGTTAACGCCGGTTTATCTCCTGGGGGACTCAGATGATCTAAATTCAAAATTTGGGCGATCGCCGCATTAATTTGCACCCCGCCCTGGTAAATAATACCCGTATACTCCTGTTGTTTGCTATTGAGGGGGCCGAACACTTCCCCTTTTAACACACTAGACATGCCAACCACTGCCGTCAAAGCAGGTTGTACCTGTTGGAGTAATTGCTTTAAGAGTCTTAATTTAACGTCTGATAACGAAGTAATCCCCAGGGACAGCGAGTTACTTCCTGGGAGAGATAGTTGTTTTGAGCCACCCTTTTGGCCTGGCATTGGAGTTGGCTCTATCGCCATACCTTTTAACCGATCCCGTTCATATTCCCCCATGCACCAGCGGGCTGTCATCATCAAAAATTCCACATCCCGATTAGAAAAACTATGGGGACATAGATTGAAAACTGCTAATGTCCCTAGACAAATGCCCTTGGCCGTCAATAGTGGTACACCTAAATAAGCCCGAATTCCATATTGTTGATACAGTTCCCCCTGGGCAAATAACGGTTCAGACAACGTATCCGGCACCACCATCGATGAGACGCTATCCACCACTTGGGTACAGTAAGCCTGGGATCTGTCTAGTTTACGGGTCGCAGCTAAGGGATTCATTAACCCTAAACAGGATAGACCGATCGCCGACTTAACCCATAGCTCATCTTGCACCATCACCGTCAACCAACAAATCGGTACTTCAAGATTACGGGCAACGATTTGGGCCGCTTCATCAAATAGTGGAATACCGAGGGGGTCGAGTAAACCTAGGTATTGAAGAATGTCAACACGGTGAGCCTCCCTCTGGGTTGCCGATAATCCGTCCAATTGACAACTCAATCGACTATGGTTTCTGGGTTGATATCTGCCCAAATCGGTCTCCAAAGAACGAAAATACATGACATTTTCAGCATGATCATTGACGGTAGCGACCCAAAGAGAAAAAAATCCTCCGTCGCTCTTTTTTAAGATCTAGCTTTAACATTCCCCTAATCTGGGTTAATCCAACATCCAGATTCCTGAAACCCCTGGACTGTAACCGTGCTTAGTACCTTCTCAAAAATTGCTGGATTGCTAAATGCTCCGTTACATTGATAGACCGCCATTGTCCGGGATCTAGTCCGTCTAGCGTTAATTGCCAAGGGGGAAATTGCCCTCCGCACTGATTGTTAACAGCAATGGCCATTCTGACTAACCGTAGGGTCGGAAACCCAACCGCAGCAGTCATGTGGCGCACTTGACGATTACGGCCTTCCGTTAACGTCATCGCTAACCAATGGGTCGGGATTGATTTGCGAAAACGAATGGGAGGATTGCGCGGAGGTAACACCGGTTCATTGTCCAATCGCTGAACGATCGCCGGTCGAGTCCGATAATCCCGAATTTGCATCCCCCGTCGTAATGGCTCTAAATCCTGATCACAGGGGTCTCCTTCCACCTGCACCCAATAGGTACGCGGATGGGCAAAACGGCGATCGCCAAGGCGATACTTTAAACGATTATTACGGGTCAAAACCAGTAACCCTTCACTATCACGATCCAAACGGCCAATGGGATAAAGCCCCGGCAAATCAATAAAATCCTTGAGCGTCAGCCGGGGAGGATGGTGATCATCCGTAAATTGGCAAAGCACCCCATAGGGCTTATAAAAAAGTATTGTTTCCGGTACAGACTCAACCACAGTCAAACCCAGGGGCAAATTAATATAAACGACTCAGCACATAATCAATCAATTCCAACAACGACTCCCGAGATGCCGAAACCCCCAAACAGCCTAAATTTTGACGAGCCAATTGAGCATGGTACGCCGCCAACTCCCGCGATCGCCGAATCCCATTGCTATTTTTCACCAATTGTAATGCCTGATCAATATCCCCCGCTTGGGTAAACTCCCGCTCAATCAACGTCCGTAAAAATGGCTCTTCCTCCATGGCGAACAACGCCGGTACCGTAATATTGCCGCTAATCAAATCCGACCCCGCCGGTTTCCCCAACACCTCCGTCGGTGACACAAAATCCAAAATATCATCCACAATTTGAAAAGCTAACCCCAAATGTCGCCCATACTCATAAAGATGATCACAGAGTTTCGGGGACACCTCACTTAACACCCCCGCCGCCTTAGCACTGTTGGCGATCAAAGACGCAGTTTTAAAATAGCTTTTTTCTAAATAGGTCTCCAACGTCGTATCGGTATCAAAACGGTTAATACTCTGTAAAATTTCTCCCTCCGCAAAATCTCGAATCACCTCCGAAAGGAGCTTAACCACTTCTAAGTTATCCAAATTAGCCAAATACCAGGAAGATTGGGCAAAGAGAAAATCCCCCGCTAACACCGCAACCCGATTATCAAATAAACTATTCACCGTCGGCACATTGCGGCGTAAATCCGCTTCATCGACGACATCATCATGGACTAAACTCGCAGTGTGGATCATTTCCGTAATTTCTGCCAAGCGTCGATGGCGGGCCGTTAATTCTTGATCCAATAACGTCGCCCTGGACACCAATAGCACAATCGCCGGTCTAACCCGCTTTCCCCCTGCCTCAAATAAATGTTCCGCCGCTGCCCCTAGGATAGGATGTCGAGCACCCACCAACCGCTTGAGGTTATCTGTCAGCAAACGGAGGTCTTGGTCAACGGGGGCAAACAGGGAGGTAGTAGAGATCATCGGCTAGCCAAACTCGGCAGATGCGTTTACGAAAGTTTACATAACTTATTGCTTATTTTAAGATAACGCCTTCAGACCGAAAAATGGCGATTCTCAATTTTCCAGATCAATTTCCCTTCTGCCTGGATTTTGTTCTACTTTTCTTGCCCTGGTTTAAGGAAAAACACCCCCAGATTTTTGCAGCCTATGTTAGTCTGGATATAAGGATTTGCAGCCAATTGAAGACAGATATTCGGAGGTGCAGGCTTGTCTGCCTTCCTGTTTTACACTGTCGATTGCGTGCCGTAAAGTACTATTTTGCTGCCCGCCACTTTTTTCGGCGCACCGCAGTCTAAACAAGCAAGAGCTAGTCCTGGGGTGTGGGGAATTAAGCTCAAGGGGACTCAATTCAGGGACGACAACGGCTGGCAAAAATTTAATCTATTTTAAGTTCCGCAGGAAGACTGGGCTTTGTTCCAACAGGCGACGGGACTGATTTGAGCATTAATTGTGATGGTCAATCAGCCCGATCACTCTGGGTAGACGGAGATCCGGTGGGCTCCTAGCGACAATGGGATTTGCCAATTTTTATTTATAAACCATATCTATGCATTACTGGGGGACAGGATGGTTCTAAAGATACTGCTACTGGCTTCGGCCTACGTGTTAACAGTCTATGGAGTACTTTTGCTGGCAAAATTTATTGATCAGCAAACGAATAAGCTACAACCTTAATAGGGACTAGCGCAGGTTTGTCTGTGCTTCAGGATATTAAGCTTTTCTCATCTGGGACTTGAAGAGACTCCGTAATGGTGGTTGGATTTGCGCCGCAGTTTACAAGGGATTCCGATAGCTCAATGCCAGCTTTTTTTGGTAAGTTGATATTGAGCCAAGAGAGTACTGGCTGGAGTTC
>JBJOGT010000508.1:0-3955 GCA_046048115.1 Cyanobacteriota bacterium
CTCCATGCCCACATCGGCTCCCAAATTTTTGAGCGCCAACCCCATCAGGACTTGGGCGGGGTGCTCGTGGAATGGTTTAGCAAAGGCTTGACCTACGGCTTACCGTTAACAGAACTCAATATCGGCGGCGGTTTGGGCATTTGTTACACCGAACAGGATGATCCCCCCAGCATTGAAGAATGGGCTAAAGCCGCTGCCCTGGCCGTGGCCAAAGCCTGCGATGAGCACAACCTGCCTTACCCTAAACTGATCTCCGAACCCGGTCGCTCTTTAATTGGTTCGGCATGTATTACAGCTTACCGAGTGGGGGGACGCAAAGTGGTTCCCGGCCTGCGTACCTATTTAGCGGTGGATGGCGGTATGTCTGATAATCCCCGCCCCATTACCTATCAATCCGTTTATCGGGTGGCCTTGGCCAATCGCATGAATGATCCCCAAACGGAAACAGTCACAGTGGCCGGGAAACATTGTGAATCCGGCGATATTCTGGTTAAAGATGTGGCCCTGCCCACCGCTGAACCGGACGATATTCTCATTGTGGCCGACACTGGGGCCTATAACTACAGCATGGCGTCTAATTACAATCGCCTAAGCCGTCCGGCAGCAGTACTGGTTAACCAGGGCGAGGCCAATCTAATTCTGCGTCGGGAAACCTATGCCGATCTACTCCGCCAAGATTGTCTGCCCGCCCGTCTCCTGCCCTAGCGTATTCCTTGCCTTGTCGGGCTATGATGGCGATCGGGAGTTGAAACCTTTCATTTTCCCTGCTGCTCACCCTAACGACTTTACCCATGTCGGGCTTTCCCCCGGATTTTTCCTCGTTACTCTCCTTATTACATAGTGCTATTGATCTCGGTTTGGTCATCGGGCTATTTTACTTACTGAGCCGGATCATTGGTGAATATCAAACGGTTTGGATGATGCGGGGGCTACTAGTACTCATGGTGGCCCAGGTGGTGAGCGATCGCCTGAATTTAGAACTACTGAGATTTGTACTTGAAAAACTGGTGTTGGGTTCAGCGGTGGCCTTAGCGGTAATCTTCCAAGCAGAACTAAGACGTTTTTTAGAATTACTCGGTCAAGGACGCTTTTCCCAACTTTTACATCGACCCCGATCAACCCCCAAAACCACCAATGTGATTGATGAAATCGTTGATGCAGTCAAGGAACTCTCACAAAACCGCATCGGCGCATTAATGGTAATGGAAACCAGGGGAACCTTAGACAGTAAAATTTTTGTCAACCCTGGAGTATTGATTAACAGCGAATTGTCAAAAGAATTGCTTCAAACGATTTTTCAACCCAAGACCCTGCTCCATGACGGTGCGGTCTTTATTCGGGGATCGCGCTTAATGGCTGCCAGTGTTATTTTACCCTTGTCGGAACGGAGTGCTTCCCGGCAATTGGGCACACGCCATCGGGCGGCCATGGGCATCACAGAACGGAGCGAAAATTGTTTGTGCATTGTGGTTTCCGAAGAAACGGGGTCAATTACCCTAGCCCAACGGGGAAATCTCAACCGTCCCCTAACTAGCAGTAAACTAAAGGAATTGCTGGAAATCGAATATGCGCCCTTGGTTGAACGAGAATCCGTCGCCCCCCAACTCAGCCGACTCAGTCGAAACCTTGGCTCCCAAAGTAGGTGGATGCTCAAGCGTTTGTTTGGTAAATCTTCCTCGACCGCCCAAAACGATAAACAATGACCATTAATCCTGTCATCCTCGACAAACTGCCCCCAGACCTTGATCAACAACGCTTGCCAAACCATGTGGCGGTGATCATGGATGGCAATGGACGGTGGGCGAAACAAAGAGGAATGCCGCGCATTATGGGGCATCAGCGGGGGGTAGATGCCCTTAAAAATTTATTACGCTGTTGTGATGATTGGGGCGTTCCCGCCTTAACGGCCTACGCTTTCTCCACAGAAAATTGGGGGCGGCCCCTTGATGAGGTGGAATTTTTAATGACCCTGTTTGAGCGGGTGCTACGGCGGGAACTAAAGGAAATGATGGCGGAAAATGTCCGCATTCGCTTTGTGGGGAATTTAGGATCTCTGCCCCCTTCCCTCCAAGAGGAAATTGAACGGTCGATGGAAGATACGAGAAAAAATACCGGAATTCAATTTACCGTAGCTACAAATTATGGCGGTCGCCAAGAAATTGTCCACGTCTGTCAGGCGATCGCCGAGGAAGTGAAGGCGGGAAAATTGGAACCCCAGGAAATTGATGAAGGGGCGATCGAGCGTCATTTATACACCCAAGGTTTATCCCATCCTGATTTGTTAATCCGCACCAGTGGGGAATTGAGGATTAGTAATTTTTTGTTGTGGCAAATGGCCTACGCTGAAATTTACGTCACCTCCACCCTCTGGCCAGACTTCAACCGCGAAGCCTTTCATCTAGCCCTACAGGATTATCAACAGCGCCACCGCCGCTTCGGCAAAGTCTAGGTTTTGGCTTGGGTTGATCCCTGCTTCCCATATTTCCTAACAATGGGACTAGGAGGGAACCGGAGTCAGGTTCAAAGTCCCCCCTTGTAAAGAGGGGGATTTCCTCTACCGGCGCTTTATTTGGAGCGGTAGGATTGGATATCGTGATAGGGCACATTTTCATAGGTAGCGTTGCTGGTCTGGACTTTGTAGGTGTCGCCGCCATAACCCACCTCCAAGACTGTTCCTTCCTGGGAATGACCGTCGCCGTCGGTGAAGGTGACTTCTTTATTAACTTGAATCTCGCTGGGAGAAGAGGGGGTAAACCCGGAAAAGCCGCTTCGTTGCAGAGCGCCGTGGTCTAGAAGATCAAAACTGCTCACACTATGAAGCTCAAGGTGATCAAAGGGTTGGCCGCTGACGGCGCCGGGAAGGAAGTGATGGGGATCGTAGTCCGCTAGGGGAGAAGAAATTTCGGTAAAATGACTCGTATCTGTGTAGGAATAGGACTCTGGATCAGCACAAATGTTGTAGGTATCTCAACTGGGGTAGGTTTGGTTGAGGGAATCGTGGCCCAAGTCCTGATGGAGTGATAAATCAGGTAAATTCTGGGCAATGGAGTCGTAAAGGGATTCCTGGGGAGTGAGGTCATGGGGGTCCATCGATACAGCGCCTCTGGGGTCGCGATAGTTTGACGTTAATTTTAGCGAATTGATGGGTGAGCGCCGATTTTGGTTTTATCCCCCCTAGCCCCCCTTTGAAAGGGCGGAACTATCCTCAAAGTCCCCTTTACAAAGGGGGATTTAGGGGGATTCACGTAGAGAGCTAGGGACTTTCCAAACATCCTCTTACAATAAGACTCTACTCCCATAACCAAGAAAATAATGCCTGGACAGAGAGTTCAAAACTTGCGGCAAAATCTGGCACAGGGAGGTACTCCTGGGATAATTCCGAAAAGATTACTGGTGGACGATCACCGAAAAAGACGAGAACTGAGCGATCTTTGGGGTCAATTAGCCACCCCAAGGGGCAACCGTGACCCAGACAACGCAAAATGTTGGCTGTTACCTTAGTTTGACTCTGGTCCGGGGACAAAATTTCAATCACCCAATCTGGAGCCAGGTTAAAGGCATTGGCAACGCTTCCATCGGCATTACGGGGAATATTTTCCCACCGAAACACGGCCACATCCGGCACAATCGATGAGCCGCCAAAAGTACAGCGCAGTTCGGGATAGGCCCGAGCAATTTTTGCCCTTTTGGTAACTGCGTTAATGCCCATAATTAATTCCCCTTGAATGGTGCTGTGTTCGCCTTGGGGCATAGGTTTTTGCTGTAGTTGTCCGTCTAAATATTCCGTTGCTGGTTTCGTCTCTGGTAGAGTAAGAAATTCCCTAAGACTCAGGGATTTTACTGGTGATTGTACCATTACAAAAATTCCCACTATGAGTTTGTTCAGCGTGAATGATAATTGGGTTATCCATAAGGGGCAAGGAACTGTTCAGTGATTAACTTACCAAGCTCCCTA
>JBJOGT010000509.1:0-10842 GCA_046048115.1 Cyanobacteriota bacterium
GGAGAAGTTGCCAATAATTCCAAGGTACCCCGCTTACGTTCTTCCGCATATAATCCCATGGATAGGGCTGGTAATAACACTAAAATTAGAGAAATCAATAACCCCAAATAACTCGATAGAAAATCCCCAGGCACATCAATGGGATCAGCAAAACCCCCTTGGCGAGCAAATTCAATACTTTCTAAAATTTGACTCAGAATTAACGAGAAAAAAACGCCGGACATTAGCCAAAAAATTGCCGCTACGACATAGGAAAAGGGCGAACTAAAATAACCGAGAAATTCTTTACGAAAAATCGCAAGTAAATTATAAATTGTAACCATAATTATTGAACGAAAGATGAGCTTAAAGCAATTTGTCCTGGGAACAATGATTTGGGGTTGACCGCAAGGGTTATTGGGAAAGCCCAGAACTTTCAGCGGGGGAAGCGTTGGGGGTCGTGTCTATGGAGGGTGGGGGTTGGGACTCTGGACTATCTGGGGCTGCTTCACTGGTAATTAACTCCAAAAAGACATCCTCTAGGGTCGGTCGTAATCGTCGCATCTCGTATAGGTTAATTCCTTGGGCGGCGATCGCCATGGCAATGTGATGACCGACTTCTTCACTGCTACGACTACGAAGGGTCATTTGTATACGATTTAAGCGTTGGGGCAGGGGGGCGGTTTCGATTTGGCTAATGGGGGGAAGGGTTTGTAAGTGATGGGTTAGGGCTGCTATCTGATCATCGTCGCCGCTCACTTCCAATTGATAACTTAAATTTCCTGTCAAATCCGCCATTAATTGATCCGGTGTGTTGGTTGCTACCACCCGACCTTGATTAATAATTGTCACCCGATCGCACGTCATACTCACCTCCGGCAAAATATGGGTAGAAAGAATGATCGTGTGATCCTCGGCTAAACTTTTAATTAACTTTCTGACTTCGATAATTTGCTTGGGATCTAACCCCACCGTCGGTTCATCCAAAATAATCACAGGGGGATCATGGACGATCGCCTGGGCAATGCCAACCCGTTGTTTAAATCCCTTAGAGAGTTTGCGGATGAGGACCCGTTGCTTTTCCGTTAACTGACACCGGTCTATGGCCCAATTGACCCGCTGACGGCGATCGCCGGGGGGAACGCCCTTAATGCTGGCCACAAATTGTAAATAATCGGCCACGGTCATATCAGGATATAGGGGCGGATTTTCCGGCAAATAACCAATGCGTTTTCGCACCGCCAAAGATTGCTCATGGACATCAAATCCTGCCACCCGCACTGTCCCCGTCGTAGCCGGAATATAGCCCGCCAGGATGCGCATGGTGGTGGTTTTCCCCGCCCCATTAGGCCCCAAAAAACCAAGGATTTCTCCCTGGGCAACGGAAAAATCTACGTCCTGAATGGCCGTTGTGGAACCGTAGATCTTACTAAGATGTTCAACCTCAATCATGGGCAAGGCTTAGCAATGGACAACGTCAGCTATTATCCCCTGTTCTTGCCCAGGCGAAATAGTCTCTCCCTATTCTGATGCTTCGGAGGCTTCCAAATCGCCTTTATCTTTGAGGAGTAAATTTTTGACCGCAAATAAAACAATCAATAAGGCAAAATAACCGCTAAAGCCAATCGCAATCATATTCGTCATTGCTTAACCTTTTGTAATATTGTGTTCATTCCCTAGCATAGAAGACAAGCTCTGGAATTAGTGTTTGGATTGCTTATGGTATGTATTCCAGGCGGTAATGAATGATGGCAGCCTATTGAATAGATGGATGTCAATCAAACCTTGGACTAGAAAATGATTATCAGCCGGTCTTGTTCCTTACCCCTTTTATTCCAACCCAGGGAATGGTAAAAATCATTACAAAGTAACGGAGGGATAGACTAGCATAGGCAACAATAGCTATAGTGGCGATCTCGTTGATAGGAGCAACCTGTGAATAAATTTTCCTCCCAATTCGTTACCTTCAATCAATCCGGTGTAGGCTGCGGGCTGACGATTTTGGCCAGTGCATTGCTCCTAAGTGCGATCGGGCTGAAATGGGTGGTTAACGGCATTGCCATGCTGATTTTATTGTTGGTTTTGATGCCGGTAGTGGGATTGTTTGTCTTACGTTGGTGGCTCAAACGTAAATTAGTGGAGTCGGATTGTCCCGTGTGTCATTATGAATTTACCGGCTTTGACGGGCAGGAATGTCGTTGTCCAAATTGTGGAGAAGTCCTACTGGCAACAGAGGGGAAATTTGAGCGACCGACTCCGCCGGGAACCATTGATGTGGATGCAGTGGATGTTTCCGTCAAAGTGCTGGAAGAGTCCTAGGCCAGGCTCTGTTCGTCCGTTGGTTGGGAAATTTTTTGCCCTAGTTTGGGTTCTGTGCCCTGTAATAACCGTTGAATGTTAGTCCGATGGCGGACAATGACATACAGCCCTGCAATTAGGGTAAAAACGAGATAAGGCAGGGGTAATCGTAACGCCAGCACCACCAGACTAGCGGCGATCGCCGCCACAATGGAACTAAGAGAAACAATGCGGCTAATGGCAATCACCAGGAGAAAAGTTCCTAAGGTTCCCAACGCCAACCAAAGATTGAGCACGAATAAAGCCCCTAGGCTCGTGGCCACGGATTTCCCCCCGGTAAAGTTGAGGAAAAGGGATTTGCTATGGCCAATCATGGCCACCATGGCTGTGCCAATCAATAACCAGTCTTGCCAACTATCGGGTAAAGCAGGGAACCAACCCTGATGATAAATCAGGTGAATTAAGCCCACCGCCGCCATGCCCTTGAGGATATCAATGGCTAAAACGGCGATCGCCGCTGGTTTGCCTAGGGTTCGTAATACATTGGTGGCCCCAGTGGATTTGGAACCATGCTCACGAATATCAATACCTTGCAATAACTTGCCAGCCCAGTAACCGGTTGGAACAGAGCCAAGGAGATAGGCTGTCAGTAACAATAAGCCAGCGCTGGCGATCGGAGCAGGGGTCATGGCGACAAGCTAAGAAATTCTTGCAATCCATTAAACCCTATCCTGACGCGGGAATTATTAATAATTCCCATTTGGCCAGCAACTCTCTTGATGGCTAATCCCTGGTCAAGGGTGGTCAAAACCTAGGTGCCGGGCAGTGGCGGCGGTGATGATGTGGCTAAAACTTAAACCCACCGGGCGTTACGGGACTGAATCAAAAACCCAACGGCCCCAAGATGATGATCGAGTTTCTTGGCAAAAAAGAGACTTTTGCGGAAATCAAGGAAGATAGTCCCCCGGCTTTATCCCCAGACCAATCGGGTTGAATTGGGGTGACAGATTAAACTAGTCCCCAATGGAGTCCATGCACCCCCTGATAAAACACAAAACTCACCGTCCAAGCGGTTAAGAGGGGAACCCCAATGGCAATGACCATGTAGCCAATGGATTTTGCTTCCCCCCAGATAGCCCCCAAGGTGGTTAGGCAAGGAATGTAAATTAGGCTGAATAGACAGTAACTAAAACCCTGGGCGAAGGTGACAGTGCGTTGAATTTCATTGGCCACCCCTTCGTCATTGAGACCATACAACACTGTGAGGGCACCAATTTGGACTTCCTTCGCCACAAAACCAAAGATAAGGGACACGGTTAAATAGGGATTGATGCCCAGGGGATTCATCAAGGGTTGAAACAGGGTTCCCACTTGCCCCGCGTAGGTATCTAGTCCCGTTGCCCCGGCGGGAAAGGCGGTGAGAAACCAAATAAGGCTACTGCCGATGGCCATAAACATCGATAGTCGCACCACAAATTCCTTCATTTCTCCCCAGACTCGAAGAATAATTTGTCTAATGGTCGGTAGTCGATAGGGGGGCAACTCCAGTACAAAGGGGTCTCTCGCTTGAAAATAGGGCAGACGACTTAACAAGGCCGCCACAAAAAAGCCAACCCCAAAACTCATGAGGTATAACAAAAACAAGGCGATCGCCCCTTGGGTACCCGGCATAACCGCCGCCAAAATGAATACAAATACCTGTAACCGGGCCGAGCAGAGGGAAAAGGGAATAATCAACATTGTCAATAGACGCATAGTACGACTCCGCATCACCCGTGTACCCATGATGGCAGGGACATTACAGCCAAAGCCCATCATTTGTAGGACAAAACTGCGACCGTCTAACCCTAACTGCCCCATCAATGCATCCATCAAGTAGGCGGAACGGGCTAAATAGCCACTGCCCTCTAACAGACCCATCATGATAAAAAAGAGGGCTACCAGAGGCACAAAGGATAACAGCGCTGCAAAGCCAGCCCACACCCCATCAAGGAGTAACCCTTGTAGGAACTGCGGGAAAACGGACAACAGGGGGTCTAAAATGCGAGCCCGTATCTCCCCGGTTACCCAATCCACGGGGTCAGCACTGGGTAAGCCAATAGTCCAGATTAACCAAAAGACCCCAAACATGGACGCAAAGAAAATGGGCAGTCCCCACACCGGATGTAACAGAATCCGATCAAGACGCTGGGTAATGGTGCGTACTGTTAAACTCGGCATGTGGACTGCGCCGGCCAACATAATATTGACTTGTTCAGGGCCAATGGCATTATTCGCCAAGGTGGCCGTAAGGTTTTCCAACCGATGGCTATGGGGGATGGCTTGGAGTTCTCGACCAATGGCGGCGATCGCCGTCGGACAGCCTGTCCCAAATTTGGCACTCACGGCAAATAAGGAAACCCCAAGGCGTTCACGGAGGGTAATCGTGTCAAACCGTACCCCATAGCGTTTGGCTTCGTCGGCCAAATTCAGAATGCCCACCACCGGGAAACCTAGGGCTTTGACCTGCAACAACAGACGTAATTGACGGTCAATTTGGGCGGCGTTGATCACCACTACGATTAAATGAACAGGATAAGTACTTAAAAATCTTTGCACGACCCGTTCATCGTCAGAAAATCCATTAAGGTCGTAAATCCCTGGTAAATCGACCACCTCAATGGTTTCATCCCCTAGTTGCACCACCGATTGATATAAATCGACTGTCAACCCTGGCCAGTTGGCGATCGCCGCATTTGCCTTTGCTAAACGATTGAAAAACGTAGATTTGCCGGTATTCGGTTGCCCGATTAATATCACCCGTTTTTGATCCCCTGGGGGCTGGGGGGCGATCGCCGAATTAGTATGACACTGGCCCATTATTAAGCATTCTCCGGGGTATACAATTCCACGGCAATTAACTGGGCTTCAGTGCGGCGCATGGCCACCTCCGTGGTACTGCCGATCCGGAGATGGATCGGCCCGCCAAACATCGCTTTTCGGAGCACTTGAATCGGTTTATCTGGCAAAATCCCCATCGCCTCTAACCGGGTAATCAGTCCCGGCCCGTGGACCCCTAATTGAATAGACTTCACAACCGCAATTTGTCCAACGGATAGTTCAAGCAGAGACATCGGTAATCCTTTAATGAGAATCTATAGCAATACTCATCATAATCACTTTTGGGAAACTTAAAAAAATTCTCAATAATTTGTGGTCGGAACAATGATGGGCAGGGAAGAGGGATTGAATCGATATGGGTTGGCCCAAAAAAAGGGCGGGAACTCAAAATCAAGCGCCCAACCCATTTTCAAACTCACTGCAAAGTTAATGACATCAACAAAAATGCCAAAATTGACCCTGACTTACGGGTGAAATAGTAAATCGGGATAAAAGCGATTAAATTCGATCAAAATTCCGGCTGTAAAAGTTAACAACGCCATGATCATGACTGGGGCCGTTGAAAGAAATGTTTTTAAACCGTCCATAAATTGAGTCTCCAAAAAAGATTAACAAATTAGGGATCCCTCAGATCCCAAAGTCTAACTAGCGGGGGGAAGTGGGAATTTCAGAATCCTTCATTACCAATTTGCCCGAGGTAAACTCTCCAACGGCAGCTAACGGCCACAGGAAACCACCCAACATTTTTTTAATGGCTAGGGGCACATTGATAATGATTTCTTGCATTTCGGGATCTTTGCTGTCGCGGATCTCAATTAAGTATGCCCGACCAACCCAGCCAATCCAACCGGCGATATATAAAAATAGGATACTGGGGATCAAGAAATCTCCAGCATGGCTGAAACGACCATCCACGATTAGGTGGGGATAGCCTTCTGGACCACACAGGGCGTTGGCATAACGTTCAGCCCGAATTTTACCGGAGTTGGGATCATTGGTGGTATTGAGAAAGTTTTTTGCTTTAGCCTGGTAGGCGGGGTTTTCGCTACAGGGGGTCAAATGGGCGAAGTCATCGGCGGCGGCCGTAGGCGCAAAATTAAACCAGAGTGTAAAGGCTAGGAGCAACGCCAACAAATGTTTCATAAGAATGGTTTCCTTGGTTAAACACAAAGACTAAAAAGGCGGCTAATAAGGAGACGAAATGGAGGATCTGTTACCGTGATTGGAACTGCCATTAACCGATAATGGAAAGGACAGGGCAACAAATCTATCGTCTATTGGATCAAATTCAAGCTACCAGAGAATGGCAATTATTTTAGCAATTGAAACAAGTTGTGATGAAACTGCGGTGGCGATTGTAAATAATCGTAACGTTTGCAGCAATGTGGTCTCTTCCCAGATTCCGACCCATCAAGTTTTCGGTGGTGTTGTGCCAGAAGTTGCTTCCCGGCAGCATCTCCTGTTGATCAATGCTTGCTTGGATCAAGCGTTTCATGAAGCTAACCTGACCTGGGAGGAAATAGAGGCGATCGCCGCCACCGTGACTCCGGGTTTGGTGGGGGCTTTAATGGTGGGGGTCACAGCGGCAAAAACCCTAGCCATGCTGCACCAAAGACCCTTTTTAGGGGTTCATCACTTGGAAGGTCACATTTATGCGAGCTATCTTAGTCAACCAGCGCTAGGGCCGCCTTTTTTATGTTTGTTGGTATCGGGGGGGCACACCAGCTTAATTCACGTTAAAGGCTGTGGCAATTATCAACAATTGGGGACAACCCGGGACGATGCCGCCGGGGAAGCATTTGATAAGGTGGCGCGGTTGTTAAATTTGGGCTATCCGGGCGGGCCAGCCATTGATCGGGCCAGCCAAACTGGTGATCCCCAGGCTTTTAAGTTACCGGAAGGGCGTATTTCCTTACCCCAAGGAGGCTTTCATCCCTATGATTCGAGTTTTAGCGGTTTAAAAACGGCGGTGTTGCGTCTTACCCAGGATTTAAAGCAACAGTCCGAGGATTTCCCTGTTAATGATCTGGCGGCTAGTTTCCAAGACACGGTGGCCCGTTCCCTTACGAAAAGAACCATTCAATGTGCGTTGGATCATGGGCTAAAAACCATTTGCGTTGGGGGGGGGGTAGCGGCCAATAGTCGTTTACGTCACCATCTTGGGCAGGCGGCCCAGGAACATGATTTACAAGTTTTTTTCCCACCGCTGCAATTGTGTACGGATAATGCGGCCATGATTGCCTGTGCGGCGGCGGAACATTTCCAAAATGGCGATCGCTCCCCGCTAACGTTAGGGGTTCAATCACGGTTATCGGTGGAAAACGTGGCGCAATTGTATGGGTGAAATGTGTAAACGATATATCTAAAACATCTTAAAACAATACATCCAAACGGCACGTAAGCAGAGGCCCGTATTCCTCAAACACCGCCTAGGACTGGGGGCATTGCAGCCTGGACCCGATTAACATTGACGGCGTTAAATGCTGCTGTGATTACATTAAAATTTGAGTGACGCACTTAGAGCGTTCACCCCCCTAAATATCGACCTAAGAGGCTTAATTTTGTGACTACTGGCTTGCAACGTGTCGTTCCGTGTTTTTTGACAACTTTAGCCTGGATGATCGGTGCACAAACGGCGATCGCCAAAGAGGTGTGTGTCCCTTTAGCCTTAGTGGGTGGCGAAGGCACTAGTGTCACCAAAACCGTCTCCCAGCCAACCATCCCTAGCCCCTTACCTGGTATCGATATCACCAAAGATAATTGGAACACCGACTGGATTGTTCCGACCCTCACCAAATTTGATTATTTCAAGGCAACCATCACCTCGGATGGCGGTACGTTTAATATTGCCTTTTACGTTAAATATAATGATCAGACCGCCCAAAAATTTTTCGATGAGCAAGGTGTGGAAATTACCCAGGATAAGCCTCTGATCATTATGGCCACCCCTGGCCCCCAGGACGAACCCTATCAAGTTAATCTTTTTAATGGTGGCCTAGATCGGATTGGGAACACCTTTACGGCCAGCGTCGTTGGGTGCACAAAAAAATAATCAATCACCACAATCACAGGTAAGGCGATCACCCGGTGGATTCAGATGACTATTTTTCCCGAACCATGGCTACACAATAGCTGCACAATAAACGTTATTAGGAGTTACGACCATGACATTGACTCGTTTTGAAGCGGGATTTCTACCCCGTTTTCTGGGTACCTGGGTTATCTCAGCCCTCTCTTTACTGGCCACTGCTTTTTTGATTCCAGGTATTACCCTAACTAACCTAGTCTCAGCGGCGATCGGAGCATTGGTCTTAGGGCTAATTAATGCCATTGTCAGACCTTTAATCTTGCTGTTGACCCTACCGTTAACGATTTTAACCCTGGGATTATTTTTATTTATTGTCAATGCTATTTCTTTTTCAATGGTGGCCTATTTTACCCCTGGCTTTACCATTAATACATTTTGGGATGCAATTTTTGGTTCCGTCATTTTATCCATTGTATCGGGCATTTTAAATCAATTTATCGGCTTAGATGATGATTAGACATTTCCGAGAAATTTTGGGAATTTTATAAGCCAGTTAATTGGCTATTTAGGGTTTTTTCCAATTGTTCGACTAAAAGCTCTATCCCTAATCCCAGTTGTTGAAAGCAAATTTCGGGTGGGGGATTGGGCTGGAAGAATAATAATTTAAATTGGGTTGGCCCAATGACAAAAATAGCCACTTCCGTAGCGGGATCATAACCGTTTAAAATGCCCACTAATTCTTGAATGCGATGGTTAACCTGCTCGTTTAAGCGGGCGATCGCCGATGGGTCACAGCTAATAAAATGGGGGGTAGGCTGTAAATCTAGCCCTAAATACTGGCATTTATCGGGCCATTGCTGGTGAAAACCATGGGCCAGGGCGGCCAAAGTTTGTTGATGTTCCTTGGCAAACTGATCTAATTGATAGCGCCAGGGATTAGGGGCATCGTCGGGGGAAGTTGGCTCGGCAAAAAACATGACAAATTATTGATCTAATTGATCTACTTCAAATACTGTACGATACCATCGGCGATCGCCTCCGCCATTTGTTGCCGAAACCGGGGATTAGCCAAATTACGACTATCCTGATTCCCCGTCACAAAACCCACCTCCACCAAAGTAGACGGCATAGAGCTTTTGCGGAGCACATAAAATCTTGCCCGCCGCACACTCCGATCCCGGACATTCAAGCGCCGCATAATACTACGATGAATACTTTGAGCCAGCGATCGCCCCGTTTGATAATAATAAGTTTCCACTCCATTTACTTCGGGCCGACCTAGGCCAATGGAATTGGCATGAATACTGACAAAAATAGTGCCATTCGCCGCTTGCGCCCGGTTTACCCGTCCTTGCAACGACACAAACACATCACTATTGCGGGTCATAGTCACCCCAATGCCCTGTTTTTGTAACTCCCTAGCAACGCCCTGGGTAATGGCAAGCACAACATCTTTTTCCCGCAAGCCCCGTTGCCCGATCGCCCCGGGATCTTTTCCCCCATGGCCCGCATCCAAAACCACATTAAACCGTCCTTTAAACTGCTGTGGGGGTCGAGGGGCGGGGGCGGGAACAGTAACCGCAACTTTCTCTTCCGGCAAGCGATATTCATTGGGCTGCAAAATGGTTGGAAGGCGGGCATACCAACGATTTGGTGCCAGACCCCGGACTTGTACTTCCCAAGGTTTAACAGTAAAGGGATCGGTTAACTCTAGGACAATACGGGTAGTGTTATTATCCAACCGACCTACCCGAGCTTCCCGAACATATTGGGTAAGGGGTTTATAGATCGTGGGGCCCCGGTGTTTAATACCCGGTAAATCAATCACAACCCTGGTGGGTTCCCGCAATACAGCCACCTGGGGTCGTACATCGGCATCAGTAATAATATCTAAACGACTATCCCGTAGGTCAAATTTCCAATAATCTATCGACCCGGCTAAAGCGGTGGCAGCCATCAGAGGCAAACTGATTAACCCAGTGCCGATTATTATTAAGCTTTGTTTTAAAAATTGTTGATGACGTACCATTTCAAATGGAGATTCAATTGACGATACCAAAGCCCAAGGAGGTATGTGATGGGATTTTGGCATGGTTAGGGGGAGTCTGGCTCTCCAAGTAAGGGTCAGACTAGAACGGTTGGTGTTTCCCGACGGGAATAGGTTTCCACCAACTGCCGAAAAGCATCCCCTTCAATGGTTTCTTGGTCAATGAGGGTATCGACCAGAAAATCCATCAAATTTCGATTGTCTTCAATAATTTGGGTGGCTCGTTGGTGAGCAGCGGCGACAATGTCATGGATTTCGCGGTCAATGCGGGCGGCAATGTCTTCGGAGTATTCGGATCGTTTGCCGTAATCATTCTGATTTTCTTCCTCTAGGGCAACAAGGCCCAGGGTGGACATGCCTAAGCGGGTGACCATTTGCCGAGCAATGTAGGTGATTTTTTCAATATCGTTCCCCGCCCCGGTGGTAACTTCCCCTTCGCCAAAGATGACTTCTTCGGCCACCCGTCCCCCCAATAAACCGGCAATGCGGGCGATCATTTGGTTACGGGTCATCAAGCTTTGGTCTTCGTCGGGGGTGAACCAGGTTAAACCCTGGGCTTGGCCGCGGGGAATAAGGGTCACTTTTTCCACAGGATCATGCCCGGGACAGA
>JBJOGT010000510.1:0-4275 GCA_046048115.1 Cyanobacteriota bacterium
GGTGATCTAAATCAACGGATCATCCCAGTGGATTTCAACTGGGGAGCTTTGCATTTAAGGGGAGAACAAGAAACAAACTGGCCAGATTATCGAACTACTGAACGAGTCTTAACATTAGCCAATCAATTCAAGGAAAAGATAGACAAAATAAACTCTGGCAGACGTTTGCCTAAAGCAACAGACCCTAAAAGATGCTTTAAACGACCGGGGGACTTAATCAGAGTCATCGTTTATCCAGACTTAAAAACAGCCGAGTCCTTCTTGCAACCATTGATAGACATAGTCTCCCAAAACCGGGAACAAACAATGAGTGATTGGGAGAAGAAATATTCTTTGTTGGAGCGACTTGTGAGTCGAGCACGGGTTTTTTGTAGTGATCACTATCATGTCACGACAGAATTACGAGGCAGCCTAGAATTTATGCCTGTTTCCCAAGCCAAAGGAAGAGAATTTGAATCTTGTATTGCTTTCTGTATTTTTGACTTACCAGAGCGATACGGACAGCTAGAAGCTTATATGAAATGGTACACTCAATTGACTCGTGCCCGCGAACGTTTGTTGATTGTGACAACTCAAGATCAATTAGACAAAATTGGAAAAGACTTGTTTGAAAATGCAATCCTTACCGATCAAGAAAAAGAAGACGATGTGCATAGTATCAAATGGATTGAATATAACTCTGACGCGGTTAATGATGCCCTACGATGGATTATAGAATCTAGTAATGATTTGCAGTTTGATGAAACAGAATCTACTGGATTGGGTGAAATGTTATTATCAGATTTAAATCAAGGATCTCCTCTGCTATACCATGACTTGTATGAAGTCTTGCCCCGTTATAAATTACAAAAAGATGAAGTGATTGATCTGGAATGCCAAATGGTAAAGATCTTATTTGATCCTGATAAAGTCGAATTTTTGACAGCCTATCTAAATGAAATTATCGCCAAGAATAAAACTCGTTTAGAATGTCTTATTTATCGAGGTTTAGGGCAATCATGGAAAGCGGCATCCATTGCTCAGTCATTGAAATCATCCAATCCAGATACTTATGAAGACATTATTGAGGGGATTGCGAAAGATCTACAATCAAGAAAACTTTCCTTTGAAGCAGATCGCCTACTATGTGCCTATGGATTCCCTCCATTGCATGAATATCAAGGTGTATTGCAAACCTTATTAAATGACAAGTCAAAAAGTTTGGTTTCACTCTTAAAGAATTGGGTTGAATCCGAACTGAACGCATAATCTTTTTTATTTTTTATCTACTTGAGAGCAACTTTTATGTCAGGTTTTGATTCAGACGATAAAACGATTCGAGATCTTGAAAAATTAATCCATTTAATTCAGGATGGTTTCAATAAGGCATGGGATCCTAACATAATCCCCCAAGCTAAAGACGAAATCGAATTAATGACAAGTGAAGCCAAAAGTCAAATTGAAATTGTCAACACGCAGATTCATGAAATTGAAAATAATCTCACCATTATCAATTCCCAAAAAATAGAACTTGAAAAAGCTATCGGAGAACTCAAAAAAGCTATTGAAGTCTCTGAACGTTTAGATCGATTGGTTGGGCAACTAGGTGGAACAGAACAGCTTCAGCAGTATTTAGCTAAGCTAGAAGGGTTTAATTTTGAAGAATTAGATCAAGTATTTAAGAAAGTTAGTGAGGGTCAAGATCTGGTAGCCTCCCTGCAACAAAAATCTCAAGAGCTTCAAAAAACAACAACATCTTTGATCAAGAAAGTTGATAATTTAGGTGGAGAAAAATTATTAATCGAGAAATTCGATCAGGTGCAAGAAATCGCCCAACGTTTAGATACAGTCGATTCTCAAATCAAATTAAGTATTGATAATTGTTTAAATCAGTATTTGCCTGACTTTAAAGCGGGAAAAGTCCAAATCGAGCAATGGCGCAAAGAAACCCTTTCGGAAACGCAGACAACCCTAAACACAATCAATCAGAAAACTCAATCCATTGACACATCCATTGAACGTCTAAACCAAGATTTCCAAAGCGTTAGAGTTTTATTAAATGAATGTGAAAGGAAAGAATTACAACTGCAATCAATTCTAGATGCGATCACGGAATTGACCAAATCTTTTGGGGGAGAGCCTCTAGTTTCTGCGACCATCAAAAAGCTAACAGTTCTAGATAATTTTATTGCCCAAGAAAAATCATTACTTTCTCATTTTAAGAAAGAACTTGAAGAGAGTCTTGATGATGAATTTGAAGAACTAATCCAGCGTGATGAGGAAAGAATTACAGGAAAATTAGCAGACCTAGATAATTTTATTATTTCTGCAAAATCCACACTGAATAATATTAAAAAGCAAATGGACGAAGGGCTTGAGCAAAAACTAAATAAACTTGTTTCTCAAAATTTACAAGATCTTAAAAAACAGCAAGCTCAATTAGAGGAACGGCTTAGGAATGAGTTTCAGGGTTTACTACGCGAAGAAATTTTGAAGCTAGAAAATGAGTATCTTCAAGAAATTCAGAAAATGAGAAAACGCCATTTTCGTCTACTTTAACCATGAATTTATCCCTAGAAACATTATTACGGTTTGTGGTTAAAAATCGAAGACTATGGCTGTGAAGCTAGAGTTATTACCGCCCTAGGGTTAATTCTTCTTTTTTACCCAGTAATCCTTGGGGTCGCCAGACCATCAACACCATTAAAATTAAACCAATAATCATTACCCGCAATGCCCCCGCCTGACTTTGATCTAGCCAACCAATGCTGGGCAACACAAACCGGGTGAGGGAATCGTAAGCCCAAAAAATAATTGCCCCCAACAGGGTTCCCGCATTACTCCCTGCTCCCCCTAAAACCACAATAATCCAAGCATTAAAGGTTAACAGCGGCTCGAAATTACTAGGATAAATCGTCGTTAACTGCCAGGCAAAAAAGGCCCCCGCTAAACCGGCGATCGCCCCACCGGCCATAAAGGCTTGTAACTTATACCAAAACACATTTTTGCCTAAAGCCCGAGGAATTTCCTCATCTTCTCGAATGGCTTTTAAAATCCGACCCCAGGGGGAATGAACCCAAAATTCTAACGCCCCATAGGTAATCGCTAAAAGCGTCAAACTCAATAACATTAATCCCGCTTTATAGGAATAATTCCAGAGGGAAATTACCCCAGGAATATAGGCCGTTAAAATGAGCGCCGTGGCAATTACCCCCCAAACCACTAGCGCCCATGGTTTACGGGGTTGAAAACTTTTGCCTTGGATTTTTTTGCCCTCTTTCCCTTGACTGATCAGGCTTTTGAGTAGCGTCCCTTCGGCGTAAACGGCCAAAGCAGTGAGCCAAAGCACAAAGCAAATTTTGCTAAACAGGGTGGGGTTAAAGTCCAGGGGGAGGGGAAAGCTTTGCACCCCAAAGGATCCCTTGGTCAGCCATTCCTCGTTTAACGCCACTAGTCGGATTAATTCAGACACACCAATGGTGACGATCGCCAAATAATCTTCTCGGAGTCGCAGGGTCGAGGTGCCGATTAATAGCCCCAAAACCATGGATAATCCCATGCCCACCAGCACCGCCAAGGGAAGGGGAACCCCCTGCAAACTCAATAACGCTGTGGCGTAGGCCCCCAGGGTCATAAAGGCCACATGGCCAAAGTTAATTAAACCCGCAAAGCCCCATTGCAAATTCAGTCCCAGGGCAAAAATCCCGTAGGTTGCCATGGAGGTGATGAGAAAGACGAGGTAGCCAAAATTGGGAGTAGTCATTGTTTTCGCAAAAAAGTTGGCTAATCTAGCTTTCAAGAACCGTCGGGGGCTGAGGCAATTGTCCAGGGTAGCCGCAGGACGCCGCTCAGCTTCCACCCTAGATTCCCCTAAACTGTGGTGATGTCTTTTTCTTTGGCCGCCAATAATTCATCAATCCGTTTAGTAGACTGGTCGGTCAATTTTTGGATTTCTTCTTGCAAATCCCTGGCTTCGTCTTCGGAAATATCAGAATTTTTCTCTTGCTTGCGGACTTCATCCACCGCTTCACGACGGATATTACGGATGGCGACTTTGCCTTCTTCGGCTAATTTACCGGCAATTTTAACCAATTCCTTACGGCGCTCAGCGGTTAAGGGGGGGATGTTGAGCCGGATTACTTTGCCATCATTGTTAGGGGTTAAACCCACATCGGATAGGGAAATGGCTTTTTCGATGGTGCTAATACTGCCCATGTCAAAGGGTTGAATGACAATGGTACTGGCATCGGGGGTGCCAATGGTGGCCAAGGATTTTAAGGGGGTTTCCGCGCCGTA
>JBJOGT010000511.1:0-12282 GCA_046048115.1 Cyanobacteriota bacterium
TGAACAGCATCACTATGACCGATTGTTTTTTTGTGACCGGGGGAACGGGATTTGTGGGCGCGAATTTGATTCGCCATTTATTAGCCAGTGGTTATCGGGTGCGAGCTTTGGTGCGTCCCCACAGTCGTTTAGATAATTTACAGGGCTTAGCGGTGGAATGGGTGACAGGGGACTTGACCGATCCCGAACTTTATCGCCAAATGCAGGGCTGTCGGGGTTTATTCCATGTGGCGGCCCATTATTCCCTCTGGCAAAAAGATCGAGAAATTTTATACAAAAGTAATGTGTTGGGAACCCGCAATATCTTAGCCTGTGCCCAAAAAGCAGGGGTTGAACGAAGCGTTTATACCAGTTCCGTCGCGGCGATCGGAGTGCGTCAGGATGGCAAACCCGCCGATGAAACCTATCAAAGTCCGGTGGAAAGACTGATTGGGGCGTATAAACAATCGAAGTATTGGGCAGAACAAGAAGCAATCAAAGCAGCCCAAGCGGGTCAAAATATCGTCATTGTTAACCCCAGCACCCCCGTTGGCCCGTGGGATATTAAACCGACACCGACGGGGGATTTAATCCTAAGATTTCTACGACGACAAATGCCGGCCTATGTGGAGACGGGGTTAAATTTAATTGATGTGCGGGACGTGGCAGCGGGTCATTTATTAGCCTGGCAACGGGGAAAAACCGCTCAACAAGCCGGCGATCGCTACATTTTAGGTAATGAAAATTTAAGTCTTGAAGAGATCCTGAAATCCCTGGCAGAGATTACCGGGTTGTCTGCCCCCACCCAGACCGTGCCCCTGTGGTTACCCCTCTCGGTTGCTTGGATTGAAGAAAAAGTTTTAGCTCCCCTAGGGCGATCGCCGTCGGTGCCCATTGATGGAGTAAAAATGTCTGCTCAGAAGATGTATTACGATTCCGCTAAAGCTGTTAAAGAACTGGGTTTGCCCCAATCCTGCGTTTATGATGCCCTAAAAGACGCCGTAGAATGGTTTCGCACTTATGGATATATTTGAGGCCTGAGCCAAAGCATTAATTCCAGCAATCCAGTAACCGATCAAGTTGGGAAATATCGATTAAGCCATACTGCCAGAGAATCATGGGCAAATAGGAAGGCATCCCTTGGGTTTGTTTAAGGCCCCAGGAGATTTGTTCAGAAGAGAGGTTGAAATCCTCCTTCAGTAGCCGCATGAGAGTCTCTGACATCATTACTGGTTAAACCTCTAAAAATACTTTTTTCAACGACGATAAAAACGATTTTCCGTTACCTTCACAGGGATTGCCTCATAGGTAGTGGCAGGGGGAAAACCCTTCAGAGCTAAGAATCCTAACACCAAAAGGGCAAAAATGATGATTAACATCGCAGTTACTTTGTAAATTTATGTTAACAATCCTAACGACTCTTCTCAGGATTGGCAAGGGAGGAACCTACGGCTTTCCCGCCAATCCTAGGGGGCTGATTAGCCACAAATACTGAGAGACCCGACAAAAGATCCCCTTACTGATTAGAAATAATTTTCTTTCACCAGTTCACTCAGTGGCACTTGTCCCGGTTTAGGCCAGGCATCCTTTGTTTTTTTACCGATCGCCACCATCGGCCCCAACACATAATCAGCGGGCAACTTCACCAATTCTGCGACTTTTTCAATGTCAAAACCAATCATCGGGCAAGAATCATACCCCATGGCCTTTGCCGCTAACATCAACGTCTGCATCGCCATGCCAATGGATCGCTGGGCTTCGTCCCGTTGTAACCACTCCCGCCCCTCGTGGAATGGCCCCATCCAATTCACCAACAATTCAGCCACCGCCTGGGGCGCATTTTGCCAGTACCGTTGGGGATCCTTTTGCCAAGCTTTGGTATCCGCTGCCATCAGAATCAGCAAAGAGGCATCGGTCATTTGGGCTTGATTATTGCCGTATTGTTCCCGAATGGTTTGCCGGAGTTGGGGGTCGCGCAAAATCAGGAAACGCCAGTGTTGAATATTAAAACTGGTGGGGGACTGAATGGCGGCGTCCAGTAATTTCTGTTCCTCTTCCGGGGTGAAACGATGGTCGGGGTCAAAGTGTTTAACCGCTCGCCGTTGGTAAATTGCGTCAAAGGTATCCATAGAAAGTCATCAAGTAAGGATGGTCTTAGCTTACCCTGAGTTTTGACTCAAGTTTTTGAAAAATTTTGGACAGTCAATCCCGGCAATTTCAGGTTGATTTGAATAACGTTAATGGGAACTGCCCCCTTGCCATTCCAGTTTGACCATTTCCTGTAATTGTCGTAATTCATCCCGATGGGCGGTAATTGTGAGGGGATACTGCTCTGGGCGATCGGGGTGATCAGGGTTGCCGACTTGGAGTTTAATTTCTTCTACCCGTTGGGCTTTACGCCAATAAAATACCCCCGCTAAGGGCGCTAGCCAGAGTAAAAAAAAGTAAATAAACTCATTCTGGGGAAATAAAATCGATAACACCAGCGCTAAACACAACAACCCTAACGCAGCTAGTAGACTTAAAAACACCGCCAAAAAAGGACTGGCTTGGACATTGCCCTCAAACGTGACAAGCTGTTGTAGGGGATCAACGTGGGTAATATGATAGGCGCGGTGGATAAAATGGGTTTTTATCTCATCCAAGATGCCATTGTCGGGACTATCGATCCAGGCGCGTATTTGTTGGGTGCGGTCTTTAACAGATGAACGAATAAAAAAAACTAAGCCAATTAATGAAAAAATTGTAAAGAGTAGCGTCGAACCCAGAACTGGAACATTCATAAGTAACGAATAATTAGTAATAAAAATAGTCCGGCCCAGACAGTGCTTTGTTTTGATGTCTAAACCCTTTCCCTAATTTATCGGAAGACTGTCACCGGGATATTAAATAGGGTCTAGTAGAGCAATTTCCTGTTTGCTGAAGGGTAAATCCTGGTTAATGGCATCAATTTCTTCCTGTTCCATCTGGTTAATTTCATCAATATAGATTTGCAAAATTTGTTGCATTTTCGGATGGTAAAAACGATGGAGACTGTAATTGGGAGTGGCGGGAAAGCCCCGACGGCGTTTATGCCGACCGCCGGCCCCTGGATCAAATAATTGGATGCCCTCTTGGATGGCCCATTCGATGGGCTGGTAATAACAGGCTTCAAAATGTAAACAATCAAAATCTTCTAAACTGCCCCAATACCGTCCATAGAGGCGATCGCCTTTGCGGAGACAAAAGGAGAGACCCACCGGATGTTGGTCATTATTGGGGTTAAAGGCGGTGACTAACACCACCCGTTCTCGATAGGTGTGGTAAAGGGACTCAAAGAATTTACGGGTAAGATACTTGCTGCCCCAATAAAACTTTTCACAGGTACTACTATAAAAACGATAAATGGCCGGAAAGAGGTGATGGGGGATTTCGTCACCGGCCAAGACTTTAATGTGTAATCCCGCTTTCTCCACCGCTTTGCGTTCCCGCTTAATATTGCGCCGTTGATTAGCATTGAAAACCTGTAAATAATCCCCAAAATCCTGAAATGCTTGGTTTTGCCAAATGTAACTATGATGTAACCACCCCGTAAAACCCAGGGACTCCATCCGTTGTTGCCATTGGCGATCGACAAATAAAAAGTTACAGCCAGACAGTTGATTAGTTTGGCAAAAGCGATCAATTTCCTGCACCATAGCCTGGGTTATCAGCCGTTCATCTTCCCCAGGATCGATTAAAAACCGATAGCCTTCGGCGGGGGTAAAGGGGGACATTCCCAACAGTTTGGGATAGTAACGAATGCCTATACGGTGAGCAAGATCGGCCCATTGATGATCAAAAACAAATTCGCCATAGCTATGCCCTTTTAGATATAAAGCTGCTGCGCCGATTAACGTTTCCCCCCGCCACACAGTTAGATGACAGGGCTGCCAGCCTGTATTACTCTTAGCACTGCCAGAGGTTTCAATGGTATTGAGCCAGTTCCATTCCAAAAACGGCGTACTCAGGGGCAAAGCGAGGCGATCCCATTGGGTTTGGGGAATCTCGGCAAGGGCATGGTGCCAACGAATGGTTAACCCCGTAGCGGGAGAATTGGGCATAACAGCAAGGGACAATGCGGGAATTTTTGGGTAATTTAACGAATATTATTGGACAACGCAACGCCCTACCAGCCCCAGGTGCCCATGCCCCCTTTAAAGGGGCCAACAATATCCGGGGTAATCCAGCCGCCGTAAAAGTCCCCGGGTTGGGCTGTGACGAGTTCCCCATCTAGATAACAGGCATCCATTTTACTGGGGTAGAAAGCCACATGATTTTGAATGTCGGCAAAGGTGGCCGTTGGCGAGGGATAGTACCAACCGGCGTTTTCGATCTGGCGATCGCCGATTTTGAGGTGATAATAACTGGCTTCTCCTTTCCATTCACAGTAGGAATGGCGAGTGGAGGGAATTAAATATTGGGTTTGGATATCCCCTAGGGGCAAATAATAAACGGGGGGATGACTGGTTTCTAATAACCGTTGACTCTGTTGACTTTCCGCCAGAGTAATGCCAGAAACAATAATTTTTACCTGTTTATTAGATGGCTCTAGGCGAGGGGGGCGGGGATAATCCCACACAGATTCTTGACCAGGTTGGGGGGGAATAGGTTCGGGATAAGCCATCGGAAGTTTCGGTAAAGCGTTTCTACGTTTCTACCCCTTGAGTTTTAACATATTTGCCAATGACTTCATTGGAGCTAAACTTCATCGGGGCTAAACGACTAACGGCTGAGAACTTCTTGGGGGGCGGGTTCTCCGAGGCTAGGCAACGTCGGTATGGGAAAACCATTCAAACATCGCCAATGGTGAGCAAATAAGTCTAGGGAGTCATAACCGATGGTGGCGATCGCCGGAGCGGCGGGAAACGGCCACAGTCGGTCAAATAAGATCGTTTGGGAAAGACTGAATTGTAGGAGGTAGACAGCGGGGGGCGCGTTTAGGGTTTGGATCAAGGCATCGGCTAGATGTTCTAAATGGTTACGATGGCGTTGATAAGGGATCGTCTCCCAGGACAGTAAATTGTAGGCATTGGGCATCATCCCTTCATGGATTAAAGGGGCGCACTGAATGCCGTCCGCGGACACAATAATGGGCAACCAATGATCCCCCAACCAATGGGCATCGTTACACAAAGGTAAACTGAGATGTTCACTAACCCACTGACGCCGGACTGCAATCTCTTGACAGGCTTGGTAAACAGCTTGGCCGGGAAAATTGAGCCACTGGGGTAATTGAATCGTTAACGGACAATAAACCCGCCCCCCTAACTGGGTTTGCTGTTGGGCTTGATCTGACCATAAACTTGCCACAGCCACCGTTTCTATAATGGTTTCTGGAGACTGGTGGGCGATCGCCGCCTTCAGGGCACTAACCATGCGCTCCGTGACGGGAGAAGCGGCAATTAACCGGCCTTCTTGCTTCACCTTAGCATTGACAATAATGTTTGCTCGTCCATTGCGATTGGGTGCTTTAAGCGTCGGAATTACCACAACCTTTCCACCTATAGAGGGATGATCAACAAAATCTACTAGAGGACAACAACGTGTGCCTAGCTATTATTATCTGTCACGTTAGCGATAAACAGGCAAGGTGAAATGAAAAGAACTCCCCTGCTTAGGCCGACTATCTACCCAAATTTGTCCATAATGGGCTTGGATAATTTTACGACAGAGGGACAATCCTAACCCATAGCCATCGGTTTTTTCGTCCCGTTGCAAACGGAAATGCCCTTCAAAAATAGTTTCTTGTTTGGAATCAGGGATGCCGGGGCCATTGTCGGTAATACTGACTTGGACTTTTTGGGTGGTGCGATGGAGAGCACTAACACTAATTTTTCCCTGGGCCGGGGTATACTTAATCGCGTTATCCAATAAATTGACAATCACCTGTCGAATTAATTCCTCATCGGCAAATACCGCCGGTAAGTCCTGGGGTAAATCGTAGTCTAGGGTTAATTGTTTTTCCCGAAATTTTTCTTGGTACAACTCCAAAATTTCTTGACATAGAGCCGCCACACAAAGGGGACAACCTTTGACTTCAAATTGGGCGTTGAGATTCTTCGATGCTTGTAAAATATCCGCAATCAAGCGATTCATCAGTTTGAATTGCTTTCGAGCATGGTGTAAAAGTTGGGCCCGTAATTCTGGCTTTTGTTCTTCGGGGGGTTTATGTTGCAACAACTCCAACGTGTCAACGGCGATCGACGCGGCGGTGAGGGGACTACGGAGATCATGGGCCAACATCGCTAAAATTTGATCCTTAAACCGCATCTGTTCCAACAACTCTTCTTTTTCCTTTTGCAGCAAAAATAACTCGTCCGACATCTTCATCAATTCGCTGGAATAACCCACCGCCGATATTTCCCGGGGACAACTAGGCGGTAACGGCGACTCAGGTTCATGGCGGAGGGATTGTAAATCCTGCTCCCAGCGGGGCCACCATTTCTGTAATTGTTGGACAATATTACTGCCCGCTAAAATTTGTCGGGGTTCAGGAATCACCTTCACTAAGGACGGAGTAGCAACTAAGCGAAAATGTTCTACCAGATGGGGATCTTGACTAATTTCGAGAATTTGTAACTCGTAGTCATACCCAGCCAGGAGCGCTGCTAATGACCGTCGAATGTCCCGCACACTGTCCTGGGAATTGGGGCGGTCATCAATAAACAGCAGAAATTGCAATGAGACATCAGACGCAGGCATGGGGTCAGGAAAAGTCGTCATTGCAATGCGCTAAACCAATAAACTGACAAAAGATTAACTATTAACACCATAAATCGTTCTGCCCCTGCTTTATTATTTTATTGCCCAGTACCTCGAAAATCCGCCTCATATTGGGCACGGGTAAGGGGTTGTTCAACCATTAAGCCTTCGCCGCCTAAAACCGTTAAGGGTGTTCCTTCCACCAGCAACCAGACAGGCTGGTTGGGGTCAACACTAGAGGCCGTGTAAATAATTTGCCCAAGACGGGCAATCATACTACTACTACCTCCGCCCGCTGTAAATTCTTGGGAGAGATCAACTTTCACGCCTTCCGGTGTTTGGGTCACACTTAACAAGCGGGTATTAGCCGGGATAGCGGTGCTGTTATTGGGGGGGGCAGACTCTGATAGGAGAGTGTTTAAGGCTTGTTTGAGTTGACGTTCTGGGGCTTGGGATGGGGCTGGATTAGTTAAATTTCGAGGGATAAAGGCAAGGGTGGCCGGCGGATCAGCGGCGGTAGCTAACCAATAGATTTGGGCTTGGCCGGGTATTGCTACATCGGGTTGGGTTGGGGGAACTAACTCAGACGGGGATTTTTGGGAGAGATTATGGCTTGTCCACAACGCAATCCCAGATCCTGCTAAAGAGACCAATAACGCCAAGGCCGCAAACCACGTCAGAGTTGTAAACGGTTTTTTTTCACGCATAGCTTTTTTACCATCATTTCCATCATTAGCCCTAGTTTATCCCCTGTCATCAATAGGCAAGACGCAATAAGGGCCTGATGAGTGTCCACCAGACCCGTCGGTTTTGATTAGAGGGATGTTTCCCGGTTTAAAATCCGCGCAGTCGCCGTGGGGGTCGCCTAGGCCAGGGCTGCCACCTTCGGCCAACGGCCAACGGTGTTACCGATAACGCTTAATTCCTTCATCACTTCATCGAAGCGTTCAGGGGTTAGGGATTGGGGGCCATCGGACATCGCTTTGGCTGGATTGGGATGCACTTCAATCATTAAAGAGTCCGTACCTGCGGCGATCGCCGCCATGGCCATGGAGGGAACAAAATCAGATTTACCTGTGCCGTGGCTGGGATCGATCATGATCGGCAAATGGGTCAGGGACCGCAGCACTGGCATGACGGATAGGTCAAGACAATTGCGGGTGTAATGGCTGTCAAAGGTGCGAATCCCCCGTTCGCAAAGAATAACATTAGGATTTCCCGCCGCCAAAATATACTCCGCTGCCATTAACCAATCATCAATGGTGGCTGCCATACCCCGCTTAAGGAGGACAGGCTTATCTTGAGCCCCCACTTTTTTCAGCATTGAGAAATTCTGCATATTGCGGGCCCCAATTTGGATCACGTCCGCCACTTCGGCAATCATTTCCAGATCGGCCGCGTCCATCACTTCGGTAATAATTCCCAGCCCTGTGGCTTCTTTTGCCGCCGCTAATAAGCCCAAGGCACTTTCTCCGTGACCCTGAAACGCATAGGGAGAAGTCCGGGGTTTGAACGCCCCCCCCCGTAAAAACTGGGCCCCGGCTGCCTTAACCCGCCGTGCGGTTTCCACAATCATTTCTTCATTTTCCACGGAGCAAGGTCCCGCTACCACTGCCACGGGATGGTTTTTACCGATCGCCACTGGGCCAGCGGGGGTATTGACAATTACTTCGCTGTATTCGCCATGACGGTATTCCAAGCTAGCGCGTTTAAAGGGTTGTTCAACCCGCAGTACATCTTCAATCCATGGACTAATTTCTTGAATTTGTAGTGGATCTAGTCCGGCGGTTTCCCCCACTAAACCGATGACAACTTTATGTTTACCCACAATCTTCTCGGGGGTGAGACCACGGCTCGAAAAGTCTTGATTAATGCGCTCAATTTCTAGCTCTGGGGTGCCGACTTTCATCACGACGATCATGGCAAACTTCCTCCTTCCTCAAATAGGGATTAACAATGAATTGTAGGTAACGAACGCGGATGTATGATTGTGATTTTAACGAAATTATTTAGAAAGATTAATCAAAAGTGCTGGTTTAATTATCTTTACTAATTTTCCTTGGCCCCTTGGGCTTCTCGGCGGGCATTGCGCCAAGCTGTGAGCATTCGGCCCACGTTCAGGCGAAATTCCGACCAGCCCCACCAACTACCGGGTAGGGATTCATCCCAGGAAGTAGAAAAAATGCCATAACTCAGCCCTAGAACCCCCAGCCCAAAAAATAATAAACTAACGGTAAAGGCGACGTAATTCGGAATTTCTAACCAATCACGACTCACAATCAGATAGAAAACGAAGAAGGAAGACATGCCCAAAGCCGTGGGAATCCCAGAAAACAAAGCCATCCGCCTAACCATCCGTCGGCTTACCGCCTCGGGAATCCGATCTTCATCTACTTTTCGACGGGGCTTTTGACTTTTGGGGCTACTACTGGAAACGGGATCTGGGGGCTTTTTGTCGATCTTTTTCTTTTTCGATTTGCGCTCAAACGGGAGGCGATCGCGGCTTGAAGAGTCGGGCATGGGAGATAGCTAAAAAGTGCAAACGGGTTTAACGACGGATACCTAAACGCTTGATTAAGGTTTGGTAGCGTTCCGGCTCACGGGCATTGATAAAGCCTAATAAACGCTTACGGCGACCGATCATTTTCAGTAAACCCCGGCGAGAAGCATGATCTTTGGGATTGGCTTTCAAGTGCCCGGTCAGTTGACTAATTCTTTCGGTTAAGAAGGCCACTTGTAAGTCGGCAGATCCTGTATCGGTTTCATGGGCTTGATAAGCGGTCATTAATTCTTGTTTACGGGTTTGGGTTAAGGACATACTCTTTATGAAAAAAACTGAATCGTACTGATTGTGAATTTCACTGCAATCTCTAACTATATCACGTTTCTTTGAGGCTCATGGGATTGAGACCAGGAAAGTTGCAAGGACAAGACCGGTGGTCGGGGGCTGTCGTGGAAATGGCAGAGTTGACGGGCGGCAATTGCCTATAGTGGTCTATGGTTTCATCAGTATTTCAGCTAATTCCGTTAACCATTCACACTTAATAGGGAGGTATTTGTGCGGCAGTGGGCAAGGGATAGTAACTGGAAAAGTGAATTAAAGACGATCGCCTTGCTGGTGACCATGGTGACAACCCAGGTGTTAGGGGATATTTGGTTGAGCCAGGGCATGAAGGTGCATGGGGCGGTAACGGACTATAATCCAGGGGCGTTGTGGGGACTGTTTTTGTATTTGTTGACCTCTCCTTGGATCGTCTTGGGCGTAGCAACCCTGATTTTTTCCTTATTTTTATATTTCACCGCGACTTCACGGCTGGATCTGAGTTTAGTTTTGCCCCTCTTTTCGTCGAGTTATATTCTCAATGCCCTGTTGGCCTGGTTGATGCTGGGGGAACAGGTCTCTGGCTACCGTTGGTTGGGCACGGTAATGATTGCCAGTGGGGTGTTTATTGTGGCTTGGTCGGAAAGTCGAGCCCGGCTGCGACGGCGTCAACAAAAAGCGATGGATCATCTCTCCCGATCGCCAATAGAATCAGGGCGATCGCCGTTATGGTTATTCCCGTTCGGGGTTGCCCTATCGATGTCTAAGGTGTGGTTGGGCATTTTGATTTTAATTTTTACCGATTCGGCGGGGGATGTATTGATTGCCAGGGGCATGAAGCAAATTGGCCCGGTTACCCTACAATCGCCCCGCAAAATGGTGGCGTTAATCGTCCGAATTCTTTCCCATCCTTCGGTGCTATCCGGGATCGGTTGTCAGACCATCAGTTTTGTCACCTTTATTTCCCTACTGAGTTGGACAGATATTAGCCTGATCCGACCGGCGGGGGCCTTGGGTTATGTGATGAGTTTATTGGGGGCAAAATTTTGGTTGAAAGAACGGATTCCCCTGGCCCGTTGGTTGGGCATTGCTGTCATCACAATGGGAGTGGCCTTAATTGCCCTGGATGAGGCAGATTTAATGGGAGGGCTGTTGCCATTGACGCTCTGAGTTTCACTCTGGGATTTTTGCAAACAAAATTACTGATATGCTCTGGTTTGATAGGGAACAAAGTTAACGAAAAATTCGATGGGCTGGGGCATTCGGCGATCGCCCCGGGGAAAAAATATACGGCGATCGAAGCAAAAACAGATACAATCATGGGATTGTTTTGCCAAATTGGCACTTAAGGTAAATACGTGCGCACAGAACTTTCTCCCCCCCAGTCGGGGCTCCTTTCCCGCAAACAGCAGGAATTACCCTTTACCCTCCAAGACCTCAAGGCCGCCATCCCAGCGGATTGTTTTGAACCATCAGTGGGCCGATCCCTGGCCTACTTTTTTTTGGACATCGGTTTAATTGCCGGGTTCTATGCCTTGGCCGCTTATTTGGATTCTTGGTTTTTTTATCCCATTTTTTGGCTGATCCAAGGAACCCTATTCTGGTCGCTGTTTGTGGTAGGCCACGACTGTGGTCATGGATCTTTTTCCAAATCCAAAACCCTCAACAATTGGATTGGTCATCTGAGTCATACCCCCATTTTGGTGCCCTACCATGGCTGGCGCATTAGCCATCGGACTCACCACGCTAATACCGGCAATATCGACACCGATGAAAGTTGGTATCCGGTGACGGAAGCAAAATATGAGCAAATGCCTTGGTATGAAAAGCTTTTACGCTTCTATGTACCCCTCATCGCCTATCCAATTTATTTATTCCGGCGATCACCTAATCGGGAAGGGTCTCATTTTGTGCCCAGCAGTCCTTTATTTCGCCCTTCAGAAAAATGGGATGTCCTGACCAGTACTTTTTGCTTGGTTGCATTTGTCGGCTTCCTAGGCTTCTTAACCGTTCAATTTGGCTGGTTATTTTTACTCAAATTTTATGTTGTTCCTTACCTCATCTTTGTGATGTGGTTGGACTTAGTCACCTTTTTGCACCACACCGAAGACGATATTCCTTGGTATCGCGGTGACGATTGGTATTTCCTCAAAGGGGCGCTTTCCACCATTGACCGGGACTACGGCTTTATCAATCCCATTCACCACGACATCGGCACCCACGTTGCCCATCATATTTTTTCCAATATGCCCCACTACAAGCTACGTCGGGCCACAGAAGCGATTAAACCGATTTTAGGCGATTACTATCGATCCTCCGATGAGCCGATCTGGAAAGCTTTTATCAAATCCTATTGGGCCTGTCATTTTGTTCCCAACCAAGGATCGGGGGTTTATTATCAATCGCCATCTAACCCTGGTTATAACAAACAATCATAATAGTTCTGCTTCAGGGACTCAGGAAAGGTACTGTTGTTGGATTAAACAACCATTAACCAAACCGATCAAAGTGCTTGCATCTAATCTGCCATTTACTCATAGATAATACTTTTTTGATCCCGACTCCGGTTCTGTATCCTCCTTATGGTTAGGGAGGATTTTTCATTACAAAAAAGCCAAGTAAGGATTTGGAGATTCCTGGCTTGGCTAAATTATTGAGATAAATCACCCACTGTTTTAATCTCGTGAAGATTGAAATAATGGACTTACTTCACTGAAAAGCTTATTTATGCTAAGTTTTAAACGTTTTAAAAGGCTCAA
>JBJOGT010000512.1:0-4765 GCA_046048115.1 Cyanobacteriota bacterium
TAACTGCACCCCTCTATTTTTAAAGGCAGATCCACACAGGAGGGGAACCATGGTGCCGGTGATCGTCCCTTTTCTGAGGGTGGCCGCGATTTCCTCGGCGCTTAAGGTTTCCCCTTCCAAATATTTTTCCATCAAGACATCATCGGTTTCCGCCACTGCTTCCACCAAAATTGTCCGATACTCATCGGCTTGGTCTTTGACAGCAGCGGGGATCGTCACTTCTTGAATATCAGTGCCCAGATCATTCTTGTAAAGATAAGCCTTCATCCGCACCAAATCAACGATGCCCTCAAACTCCCCTTCACTACCAATGGGAATTTGGATGGGAATGGCATTAGCTCGCAGGCGATCGCCGATTTGCTCGTAAACCTTGAAAAAATTTGCCCCGGTGCGGTCCATTTTGTTGACAAAGGCAATGCGGGGCACATTATAGCGATCCGCCTGCCGCCATACAGTTTCCGATTGGGGTTGCACACCACCCACGGAACAAAACACTGCAATTACCCCATCCAGTACCCGCATAGATCGTTCCACTTCAATGGTGAAATCTACGTGACCTGGAGTATCAATAATATTAATATGATGGTCTCGCCAATCAGTACTGATCGCCGCCGCCGTAATGGTAATTCCCCGTTCTCTCTCCTGGGCCATCCAATCCGTCACTGCTGTACCTTCATGGACTTCGCCAATTTTATGGACAACGCCAGAATAGAATAGAATCCGTTCTGTCGTAGTCGTTTTACCCGCGTCGATATGAGCGGCAATGCCGATGTTACGAATGCGATTAATGGGAATTGTCCGGGACATAGCAGTTCACTCCAAACGGGGATTTGACTTTAACAGGGTGGCCCTCAATTGCTTCGACCAAAAACATAAGGGCATTAACAATTCTATACGTTTTCCATAACATTTCTTAACTTCATCAGGGGAGAATTCCGCAAAGGCAGGCTGGGAAGGGGCGATCGCCCCCCATTCTCCGTCCTAGACCCTTAATAACGATAGTGGGCAAAGGCTTTATTCGCCTCAGCCATCCGGTGAGTTTCTTCCCGTTTTTTAATGGCGGCTCCGGTCTCATTGGCAGCATCCATAATCTCGTTAGCGAGTTTACTTTCCATTGTCCGTCCCCCCCGTAAACGGGAGAAGTGAACTAGCCAGCGCAAAGCCAAAGCGGTTCCCCTAGCGGGACGAACTTCCATTGGTACTTGATAGGTGGCACCACCAACCCGGCGGGCTTTTACCTCGACGAGGGGGGTTAAATTTTTAATGGCTTTTTCGAATACCTCTAACGGATCTTCTCCGGTTTTTTCGCCAATAGCTTTTAAGGCGTTGTAGACAATGCTAGAGGCAAGGGATTTTTTGCCAGAGCGCATTACCCGCCGGATGGTCATACTCAACAAAGTACTATTGTAAACGGGATCAGGAGGAACAGGGCGCTTTTTGACGTTTCCACGACGAGACATGATGGTTACTCTAGGTAATGATTAAATAGGGCAATAAGCTCCCCAATGGACTGAGGAATGAAGACAAAAAAACTTGAAAGCAATAATTATTGTGACGATATGCGGGAGTGGGGGATTTGGGCTAGTGGGGCGGCATAACTGTAATCAAAGTTACATCATCCCGACAAGACAAACGCTACTCTATCTACGATTACTTAGCCTTTTCCCGCTTAGTACCATACTTAGAGCGACCCTGTTTGCGGTCTTTAACGCCGGTGGCATCTAGGGTACCGCGGACAATATGGTAACGCACACCGGGCAAATCTTTAACCCGACCACCCCGAATCAAAACCACCGAATGCTCTTGGAGGTTGTGACCAATGCCGGGAATATAGGCAGTAACTTCAAAGCCAGAGGTTAAACGAACCCGGGCTACTTTCCGCAGAGCAGAGTTTGGTTTTTTAGGGGTTGTGGTATATACGCGGGTGCAGACTCCCCGCCGTTGGGGACACTGCTTAAGGGCTGGAGATTTTGTTTTCTTCTTAATTTTCGAGCGTTCGCTGCGAATCAGTTGCTGAATAGTTGGCATGTTTTAAATAGAGTGAGGATTAGGCGCAATTTCCTAACCGTTGAGAATCATTGACAAATTTTCATCATACGTGTCTTTGACTAAGGGTGTCAACCATTATTATTCAACGCTGACAACCAGGGGGAAAACTCCGGTTGAAGGTGTTCTAGATCCGGGGGGTGGTCGATATCAGGCAAGGGAGGGAGGGTACAGGGGCGATCGCCGGTTTGTTGAATTTTGCCCAGGGTCTGGGCATAGACTCGTTCCGTTCCCCAATCAATGTTTTGAAAATAATAGGGGCGAGGGGCCTTGAGACCAAGCAGATAATATCCACCATCTAGGGCCGGGCCAATCACGACATCATGATCCTGCAACGTATCAAAGGCCGTTTGCAGTAACTCTTTCGTAACGAAGGGACAATCAATACCCATGACAATCACCTTTTTGCTGCCCTGATCAAAGGCGGTTTGAAATGCCCTTTGGAGGCGATCGCCTAAATCCCCTGGGCTTTGGGGCGCATAATCCCAGATTTTCCCTGTCCCCAACCATTGCTGCATCTGAGCTTCCGTGCCCCCGGTATAAAAGAGGGTGACGGCGATCGGATAATTATGGGTAAGGTGCTGGGCTAGGGCAACGGCGTGTTCCGTCAATTGCCGTTGTAAATTAGCTGCTCCCTCTGCCCCTAACGCCGGAATTAGGCGAGTTTTGGTTTGACCAGGGACGGGAAAGCGCGTAAAAATCAGTAACCGGTGGGAACCCATAATTAAAAAATTGACAGTAGCAATCAAATGTCTACTTTGCTTGTGTCCTAAAATCTAGCGGGGAACTAATCAATCTTTTGTTCCCTTAGCCATTGACGAAACTCTCTCAGGGCTGCGGTTTCTCCGATCGCCAAACTCCGTTGAATCAATTCAGGTATCCGATCTGGGGGCAAAAAGGGAAAGGTGGGGCTAACGTTAACCGGTTGATATTCCTTAGACTCCGGGTTGAGGATAAAGACTCCCAGGCGATCGCCGTTGAATCGCCAAATTTCTGGCACGCCCAAATTGCTGTAGATGGGAAATTTGTCCAACGAGCCACGGGTAATATCAATTTCTAGGACTAAATCCGGGGGAGGATCAACGGTGAGATCGATGTGTTGCTTGCCCCGTACTTGGGGTTCATGGTGTAGGTAGTAACAGGAATCCGGTTCGACCCCCTGTTGGGTTTTATCAATCCTTAAGGTTAATGAGCCAAACTTCTTTAGGTTCAAACCCAGTTCATCGGCAATTGCTCGAATCAGATCATCAATGAAGCGATTGTTATTTTCGTGGGTACCCAGGGGACTCATAATTTCTAAGATGCTATTGTTATAAGCCAGTCTTTGCCCCCGCTGTTCCCCCAATTCCGCCAGTAAACGGTTAAAGGTATCCCAGCTAATGGGATTGAGCAGAACCAGATTATCCGCTTTAGGCAGTACGGAACTTGCCAATTTTCGGGTTTCGAGCTGAACCACCATCTAACCATTCCTCCCTAGGAGTCTTCTTGCTTTGACTGTATCGGCCCCAGGGAAAAATTACCAGCAAAATGGCGATCGCCGGGTATCCTACTCACGGTTAAGTAACTTAGCGATCGCGAACATAACCCCCTCATTCACCATCATCGTGTGTGTTGACACCTGATATCTGACACCTGATATCTGACACCTGATATCTAAATTATGCCGACAGGGGAACTTTAAAGACCCAATCTTGGTATTTGGGTTCGCGGTTTTCCGTAATAGCAGTTAACACAGTGCGTAATTTTTCTGTAATCGGGCGATCGCTCCCTAACTTAAAGTTTTCAATTTGTTTGACGGGGGTGATTTTAGCCGCCGTGCCGCTTAAAAAGACCTCATCGGCGATCATTAATTCCGATTTATCAATGGGACGCTGACAGGTGGGAATGCCCAGATCGGCGGCAATGGTGAGGATACTATCCCGGGTAATGCCTTCTAGGATGTCCTGTTCATGGCCCGGGGTGATGAGTTGTCCATTGCGAACCATGAAAATATTCATACCCGTGGCTTCACAAACTTTGCCTTGGGTATTCATCAAAATCGCTTCATCAAAGCCCGATTCCACCGCTTCGGTTTTGGCCAATGCAGAGGTAATGTAAGCGGCGCTAATTTTACCCCGTAAGGGAAAACTGCGGTCTTCTTGACGGTGCCAAGAGCTAATGCGACAACTGACCCCATCGGCGGAGAGGTAATCTCCCATCTCTAGCCCGTAGACTAAAAAGTCTTTTTCCAAATTATGCAATCGCGGCGCAATGCCTAGACCGGAGCTATAAACGAGCGGGCGGATGTAAAAGGAGGTGGTGGGCTGATTTTTTTGAACGAACTCGACAATAATTTGCTGAATTTTTTCAGGGCTAATGTCGTAATGCAAAAACTTGGCACTCTTACTGAGGCGATCGCCGTGACGGTCGAGGCGAAAAAGCAAAATGGTGTTGGGATCGGCCGGATCGGGAATGCCCCGCAAGCCCCCAAACGCTGCTGTCCCATAGTGGAGGGCATGGGTGGCAACGGAGAGTTTAGCATCCTCAAAGGGAATAAAATGCGATTCGAAATAGGCGATCGGCAGAAACTTATGCATTGCAAAATCTATAAAAAGACCCATATACCCTAGGTGTTAACCCCGATTATCCCTGGGAGAAATAGTCTTTCAGTAATCATCAAGGGTTGGAAACAGTCGGGATCAGGAATTCCCCAGCCAACCGGCAAGATTGCGACATTGCG
>JBJOGT010000513.1:0-5738 GCA_046048115.1 Cyanobacteriota bacterium
CCACCCTAAACAATATTCGTGAATTTCAACAGGGTTTGCCCCTATCCAATGCCATTCCGTTACCCCAACTGGTAACGCCCTAGCTCCAAACTGCGGTTGTCGGGAAAAAGTCATTAAACTCACACATTCCAGGGGGACTTTGGATGATGGCGAAACAAGTCCCAGGAATAAATTTAAGTTAGAATTTCCAGCAAAAAGAGCCTAATGCCCTGGGTCAAACAACCGTAAGAATCAGTCCAAGACTTAAACTTTTTTTAAATCTCGTCACCGGAAACCTGAGGTAAGGTTAAGGACAAGTTGGCTAACTCCGGCTTAGTTTTGATTCTCCTCCGCCCTTCATTCTTCAGGAGTTTTTATGGTGAAAATTGGCATTAACGGTTTTGGGCGCATTGGTCGTCTGGTTGCTCGCATCGCCATGCAGCATCCCGAAATTGAATTGGTCGGCATCAACGATCTGGTTCCCGCTGAAAACTTAGCCTATTTGTTTAAATATGACTCGACCCACGGGCTGTATTCGGGGGACGTTCTCGCCAAGGAAGATGGCATTGTGATTGACGACACATTCATCCCTTGTCTTTCCGAACGCGATCCCAGTAATTTACCTTGGGGGAACTTGGGCGCAGATTATGTCGTGGAATCCACCGGTTTATTCACCACCTACGCCACCGCTGAGGCCCATCTCAAAGCTGGGGCAAAACGGGTGATTATTTCCGCCCCCAGTAAAGACCCCGAGAAAATCCCCACCTTTGTCTATGGCGTTAACCATGGCAATTTCAATCCCGATACCGATAAAATTGTCTCCAACGCTAGTTGCACCACCAATTGCCTCGCGCCGATCGCCAAGGTCTTAGACGATAACTTTGGCATTGTCGAAGGCTTAATGACGACGGTTCATGCCATGACCGCCACCCAACCCACCGTGGATGGGCCTAGTAAAAAGGATTTCCGGGGCGGCCGAGGAGCGGCTCAAAACATTATTCCCTCTTCCACCGGGGCAGCGAAGGCAGCGGCCTTAGTTTTACCCCATTTAAAAGGGAAGTTAACTGGGATGGCATTTCGAGTGCCGACGCCCGACGTTTCCGTGGTGGATCTCACCTTTAAATCCGAAAAAGCCACGACCTATGAGGAAATTTGTACGGCAATGAAAGCCGCCTCCGAAGGAGACTTAAAGGGAGTCCTGGGCTATACCGAAGATGATGTGGTTTCTATGGACTTCCGCAGCGATCCCCGTTCCAGTATTTTTGATGCGGGGGCTGGCATTGGTTTAAACAGTAACTTCTTCAAAGTTGTTTCTTGGTACGACAATGAGTGGGGCTATTCTTGCCGGGTCTTGGATTTAATGCTCCACATGGCCAAACAAGAAGGTCTGGCTTAACTTCCATTGCCCTAATCCCTACCTAATCTCCCTCTATTGCTGAACCTTAGCGGCGATCGCCCCTTGAAAATCTCCTTTGGCTTCTAAGGCTGTGCCGCGATTGAGATAGGGATCGGCTTGATCCGGGGCCAGTTCGATGGCCTGGTTAAAATCGGCGATCGCCCCATCGAGGTTGTTTTGACTGACCCGTGCATTACCCCGATTACTCCACACCGCTGGATTCTGGGGAAAATCGTTAATTAATTGCGTCCAATAGGTTTCTGCTGTGACAAAATCCCCTGCATCCGTTGCTGCAAAGGCTTTATTGGCCAAGCTTTCCCCCGCTTGTAACTGTTCTTCGGTGATCGAAACCCCTGGGTTTAATGCCGTCGCCCCCGCTTGCCCCGGCAGCACCAGACAGAGACCGACGACCAATAGACTGATCAGGAAGCGAGAAATAACAGTCAAACGAGGGAAAAAGAAAGCCATCATTGCCAAATCGAGGGGGTTAGGGTTGCCCGCATTATTACGGATTTTGAGCCGCGTTTGTCAGATAAGCTTGATAGCCGACCTGATCCAACTGCTGTTGCTTTTCTAAAACCATTGTCTCTAAACTCTGACGATAGGCCTGGACTTTGCTAAGCAAGTCGGGATTATGACTGGCTAAGATTTGCACGGCCAGTAGACCCGCATTTTTAGCATTACCGATCGCCACTGTCGCCACGGGAATGCCCCCCGGCATTTACACAATGGAATACAAAGAATCAACACCTTGTAACGTGCGGGTTTGCACAGGAACCCCGACCACCGGCAAGGGCGTCAGTGCGGCCACCATCCCCGGCAAATGGGCTGCCCCTCCTGCCCCGGCAATAATCACTTTTAACCCCCGCTCATGGGCAGTTTTGGCGTAATTTACCATGCGCTCTGGGGTGCGATGGGCGGAAACAATGGCCACTTCGGCCGGTACGCCAAATTCCTCACAAATGGCGATCGCCGCTTGCATGGTAGGCAAATCGGAATCACTACCCATAATGATGCCGACAAGGGGAGAAGGATTAGTCATAGTGTTGAAATCAACGGAATTTTGTCCATAATGACATCCTAAATCTCCTCGATCCCCATCAAGACTTGATAGGGTATAAGCATAGATTCTAGGGGATAAGAAATTATGCTTAAAAATGCCTCGGCAATTAACACGTCTCCCGATGTCATGGGAGGAACACCGGTCTTTGCCGGCACAAGAGTTCCGATTCAAACGTTATTAGATTATCTCAAAGCAGGGTAATCTATCAATGATTTCCTAGAGGGCTTTCCCACTGTCACCAAAGAACAAATCCTCGACTTGCTAGAAGAAGCAGAACATCAGCTTCTTGGCAGGGTGGCATGACATGAGAATTCTACTCGATGAGTGTCTTGATCGCAGACTTGCGAGGGAATTTTTTGGCTACGATGTAAAAACTGTTCCACAAATGGGATGGGCAGGGGTTAAGAATGGCCGACTGCTTGCCCTTGCAGAATCTGCTGAGTTTGATGTCTTTATTACCGTTGACCGCAACTTGTCGTTTCAGCAAAACCTATCCCAGTTCAAGCTTGCAGTCATTGTTTTACATGCGCCGTCTAATCGCCTCACCGATATCAGACCTTTAGCCCCCACAATTCTAGCGATTCTGGCGACTGTGACCAAAGGACAGGTAACGATCATTGGCGAATAAAAATCTGATCGACAGTCCACAATAATGCTCATGACGAACGAATAAAAAAAGGCTCCATCGGCATGGAACCCTAACAACGGTTTGAGCAGAGATAAATCTGATTACTTTTTGCTGACAAATTCTGAGGCCTTTGCTTGGGCACGCTTGCGCTTCCACCAAATCCCCCCAGCCATAAACAGGGCACTTCCTACCACCGGCAAGGCATCACTTTCCAGGGGAACGGGAGTTGCAGAAAAGTTTGTGATAGTAGGGTGGCAGGCTCAACTGAATCCCGTCGATAGGATTCAACGTCATACAGTCTTTGTCCCGCTTCATTTTTGATGCTCTTGATTTTGCCTTCATCTGCATACTTCCTTAACGTATTTGGGTGCATTCCCAGGAATTCGACTGCTTTTCTGAGGGGTATATATGCCATACACCCAATGTTAGCATATATGAGCTTTTGTTAGGGAAACGTTCACTTCCTGTTAACCCTTTCGATGGTCACCGGGGGATAAAATATTGGTGTTATCCCTTGACAAAGGTAAATCCTTTGCGTCAAGATTAGATTCTGTGAATTGGGGCTATAGCTCAGTTGGTAGAGCACTTGCATGGCATGCAAGGGGTCAGCGGTTCGAGCCCGCTTAGCTCCATCTCTAACAAGAAGTAAGAAGTCGGTGAAAATTTGACGGAGTCGATTTCCATTGTGGGTAACGGCGGTTTCCGTCCTAAGGGGATAGGGGGGTTAGCCGAACCGTCCTGCTACGTAATCCCGCGTCTTGGTATCTTGGGGATTCGTAAAAATTTTCTCTGTGGTGTCAAATTCCACCAACTGGCCAATGCGGCTTTCGTCGGTGTTGAAAAAGGCGGTATAGTCCGACACCCGCGATGCTTGTTGCATATTGTGGGTAACGATGGCGATCGTTAATTTATGGCGGAGGGTTTTGATGAGTTCTTCGATTTTGAGGGTAGAAATGGGGTCAAGGGCGGAACAGGGTTCATCCATGAGCAGGACTTTGGGGTTAACGGCTAAGGCTCGGGCGATGCATAACCGTTGTTGTTGTCCCCCGGACAAACCTAGGGCAGACTTCTGTAAACTATCTTTGACTTCGTCCCAGAGAACTGCTCCTTTCAGGGCTTTTTCGACAATTTCATCCAATTCGGCGCGGCTTTTACGTTGGAAAATTTTAATGCCGTAGACAATATTGTCGTAAATGCTGGCGGGAAAAGGGTTGGGGCGTTGGAATACCATGCCAATTTGTCGCCGCAGGGTGTTGAGGTTGACTTTTGCTCCGTAAATGTCCTGACCAAAAAATTCTACTTTGCCGGTGACTTTGACATTGCCTTCGAGTTCTCCGATGCGATTGAGGGCTTTTAGGAAAGTGGATTTACCGCATCCTGAGGGACCAATCATGGCGGTGACTTGGTTGGCGGGAATATTAATGTTGACGCCTTCTAAGACTTTTTTGCTGCCGTAGTAAAAGCCGAGGCCGTGAACCTGGATTGCAAAATCGGTGTCGGCGATCGCCGGAGATTGACCAGAGGAGTTCATTGTTTTCATGGATAAAGGGTAGGAATTGGTCAAGAACAAAGTAAACCCAATGATTAATGACGTTTGACGTTTAATGATCTTGCAAACGGCTACGGGTCAACAACCGCGACAGGAGAGAAATCACTAACACCAGGAGTAATAACACCAGGGAGGCCGTCCAGGCGATCGCATTTTGTTCGGGGAAGGGAGAACTAGCGTAGTTGTAAATGAGAACGGGCATAGAAGGGGTGGGGGACATCAAACCCTCTTGCCAAAATTGACTAAACAGGGCGGTGAACATGAGGGGCGCCGTTTCCCCTGCGGCCCTGGCCACAGCCAATAACACCCCGGTGGTAATACCCGGTAAGGCCGCTGGCAGAATAATTTGATAGGTGGTTTGCCAACGAGTTCCCCCTAGGGCAGATGATCCCAAACGGTAATCAACGGGAACCAATTTCAGCGCCTCTTCAGTGGTGAGGGCAATGATCGGAATCATAATTACCCCCAGGGCAAAGCCCCCGGCAACGGCGGAAAATTGTTTGGTGGTGATCACTAATACCCCATAGGCAAACACGCCGACAATGACCGAGGGGACACTACTTAAAATCACCGTGGTAAAGCGCACCCCATTGGCGATCGCCGATCCTGCGGCAAATTCCGAGAGAAAAATGCCGGTCATAATCCCGAGGGGTACACTCAATAATCCCCCCAACCCCACCATGGTCAACGTACCGACAATGGCATTGGCAAACCCATTAGCCTCCCCTTCCACCCCAATGGGGGCCGGCAAATTGACGAATACTTCCCAGGAAAATTGGGGCAATCCCCGGGTAATAATGGCACCCACCATGGCAAACAAGGGCAATAGGGCGATCGCCGTTAAAGTAAAAGCCAAGCCGGTCATCAGCCAGGTGAAACCATTGCGAACAAAGGGGAGTGGCTGGTGGAGTTCTTGGTCAATGGCATTAGGCAGGTTGGAGGCAGTCATAGGTGAGAAAACGGGGAGGATGGACTAAATAGCAAAGTTAGGGTGATCAAAGGCATTAATTGACTTCCCGCCGCCGACGGATACTTTCCACCAACACCACCGCAATACTATTAACCCCCAGGGTGATGATGAACAAAATGAGCGCCAGATACATTAACGCCCCGATATGTAGCT
>JBJOGT010000514.1:0-3176 GCA_046048115.1 Cyanobacteriota bacterium
ATTGATGACTGATGATTACAACGCTATACGTTCTGGATTTAAACCAGGCTCTGAGTGACTTACAAGCCCAAGATGCAAAGCTGGGTTCTCTCATCACGGCATCGGCACCCTGTACACTGACGCTTTACGCTCCCCAAACAACCCTTTTGGAGGCCATTGCCTGGGGGATTATTGGTCAACAAATTAATACCATTACAGCCCAAAAGCTGTTCCAGCGATTTATTGACGATGCTAAACCCAAGGGATGGACGCCTGAAACCTTAGCCCGTGTTGACCCTGAGCGATTACGAACCTTGGGCATTTCCCGCTACAAAACCCGTTATCTAAAAACCTGGGCGATCGCCTTGCAAGGTGACTTTCCTTCTTTATCAGCCTTAGAAACCTGGGACGATCTGGCTATTATGGAACGCTTAACGGCAATCAAAGGCATTGGCCCTTGGACAGCACAACTATTTCTTTTGTTTCGTCTCCGGCGTCAAGACATTTTACCCAGCAATGATTTGGGCATTCGCATTGCCATCCAACAGCTATACCAATTACCCGAACGACCAACCCCCCGACAGGTTCTAAGTTATGGTGAACGGTGGCAACCTTACCGCAGTCTTGCCAGTTGGTATCTGTGGCGCAGTTTATCAGCCAGTATTGAGCAGATTCACTTATAAGTCATACCATTTTGTTAAATTTCACAATCCATTCTTAAATCGCGTATCCGTGTGGCAGGCTTATTAATCGTTCTTCTCAGCTCGGTTTTCTTTTGTTTTCAAAATGTCATTGTTCGTATTTTATTTACCCAACAAAGTCTGTTTAGTATTTGGGAAGTGGGCGGTTTTGTCCCACCGACATTAAGTCATTCCCTACTCTTGTTACTCTTACGAATGCTCTGGGTTGTGCCCTTAATGGCAGTTATGGCCAATTATTTCTATCAAGGAACCTGGCGAGAAATTAGTCAACTTCTGCGGCCTAACCAGCAACAAACATTATGGGGGGCAATAGGATGTGGACTGTTAATGTTTCTCTACTTGGTTTTACTCTACATTGCCATTAGCCTAATCCCAACGGGAATTGCTATCACACTATTTTTCACCTATCCCATCTTTACAGCCTTACTAGCTTGGCGATTATTTAACGACGCCCCTAGTTTATTTCGCTGGACAGTGATTGCACTGACATTGATCGGGACATTATTAACCATTCCCTATACCTATCAAGGGGAAGATCAAACCATCGGTCTGGGGATTGCCACTGGGATTGCCTCAGGTTTTGCCTACGCAGGGTATACCGTATTTGCCCAAAAAATATTGCACCAATTACATCCGGTGCCATTTACCTGGATCAGTTTTGCAATGACATTGCTGTTATCAGCGCTCAGTTTGGCAATCTGGCATCCAACCGAAGGAACGTTGCCCTGGCTACCGCTCTTAATCTGGTCGTTGCTATCCGCCTTATTTACCTGTGCTGGTCATGTCTTAAATAATTGGGGCATTCATCTAATTGGTGCTAGTCGGGCCGCTATTATTGGAGCCACCAACCCCGCATTGACAGCAGTATTAGCCGGATTGACCATTCAAGAAACCCTTAATGCTCTCCAAATTTTAGGAGTCTTTGTGGTAACATTCAGCGTCGCTTTACTGAATTATGAGGCGGTAAAGTAAAATACAGTCACGCTTGATTCGAGAGCCACAATTTTAAAAAATGGACTTTTAACCTAGACCGAATGCTTTAAGATTTTAGATGCCCAGCCGCAATTTACTTCCTTCATCCAAATTACCCATAACGTTATGGGTAACTCAAATCAGTTCCTTTCAGAATTAAACCAGATGACCCGAGTGGCGTTCAAGAATGCTTCTTTGTTCGCTTAATTTATAAATGTTTTTCACTGACGCTTATCCATGACAAAAATCATTGCCCTGTTTAATCAAGCCGGTGGCGTAGCCAAAACCACGGTCACACAAAATTTGGGCTATCACCTCGGACAAAGAGGGCATCGAGTTTTATTAGTTGATATGGATCCCCAGGCATCTTTGACCAGCTTCATGGGCATCGAGGCGGCAGAACTAGACAAGACTATCCTAGAAGCCCTTGTCAATGAAGATCCTTTGGTTATCATCCCAGACCTTTACGGTATGGCTTTAGCCCCCTCTAATATTAATCTCTGTGCAGCAGAAATCGCGCTGGTTAATCTTGACTTCCGAGAAGTGCGTCTCAAAAATGCCTTAGCTCCCATACAATCCCAATTCGACTTTATTCTGATTGATTGCCCTCCCAGTCTTGGTATTCTCAGTTATATCAGTCTAATTGCTGCCACCCATGTCTTAGTTCCCGTCGAAACCCAATTTAAATCCTACTTAGGCACTGACCTTCTCCTAAGTACTGTTAATCGGATTAAAAAACGGGGCAATCCGTCTTTAGCAATAGCAGGGATTGTGCCGACAAAATTCTCTAGCAGCAATAGCCAAGATCAGCGGGCGCTCAAAGCGGTTCAGGAGCAACTATCGCCCCTAGTGAAAGTTTTTGAGCCGTTGAAACGTTCAACAGCCTTTGCCGATGCAACGGAACAAATGCGTCCCCTTGCTCTCTATCAACCCAAACATCCAGCTTTAGTTATTTTTGAAGCGATTGCTAGCCATCTCGAAACCTTACCATGACCAACAAAAGCGACCAGCCCTATCAACGCCCCCTCAGTGTCGATCTGCTAATGGATAATGCCAGTGACGAGAACATGAATCAAACTGCCCTACTGACAGAAATTGAAGTTAACCCTGACCAACCTCGGCGCTATTTTGATCAGGATAAGATGCAAAGCTTAGTGGAGTCCATCCAAGCCCATGGAATTTTGCAACCCCTCCTGGTGCAACCTAAAGATTCAGCAGGGTATTATCGGTTAATTGCCGGGGAACGGCGTTATCGTGCCGCACAGCGTTTACAACTGACTAGCGTCCCCATCACCATCTGTGAACACTCCGATGAGGCACTGTTGGCGATCGCCTTAGTAGAGAACCTCCAACGAGAGGATTTAAATCCAGTAGAAGAGACGGAAGGCATTCTTAAATTACTAGCTTTCACCCTGAAACAAGACCCTGAAGATGTGGTCAGCTTACTCTATCGGATGCAGAACGAAGCCAAAAAAAAAGTTACCCATAACGTTATGGGTAACTCAGAAGTCGAGAAAATCATTG
>JBJOGT010000515.1:0-6992 GCA_046048115.1 Cyanobacteriota bacterium
AACCAAATTCCCTATTGTTTAGCTGGGTCGATCCGGGATGATGGACCCCTACCTGATACGGAAATGGATTTGGTGAATGCCCAAAGCCGCTATGCGGAACTGATCCAAGGAGCAGACATGATCTTGATGCTATCGAGTATGTTGCATTCCATTGGTGTGGGTAACATGACGCCCTCCGGTGTCAAAATGGTCTGCGTTGACATTAATCCCGCTGTGGTCACCAAATTGAGCGATCGCGGTTCCGTCGAATCCGTTGGCGTTGTTACCGACGTGGGTTTATTCCTCAGTCTGTTGGTGCGTCAACTAGATCAATTAACCCGTCCTTACCATCTGGTGGAAACGTTATAGGGGTCTTGGCTTAACAGTTAGGCTAGATAGTTAATAGTCAGAACGGTGTTCAGAATACCCGGTAAAAAGCCCCTGGATACCGTTCTACAAAAAACCTAATTTAGCTCAAAAAAACTATCCCATTTACTGCTATGCTCAATGCCAAGTTAGCTGTGGGGTTGATTTATGGCTGGGCAACAAACAATTTTGGTCACAGGGGGAGCGGGCTATATTGGCTCCCATGCGGTTTTAGCCCTGCTCCAGGCCGGATTTCAGGTTATCGTTTATGACAATCTTTCCTATGGTCATCCTGAATTGATGGAACGCCTAGGGGTTGAATTGATTGTGGGAGATACCGGCGATCGCCAGAAGCTAGATTGTCTATTTCAAGAGCGTTCCATCGATGCGGTGATGCACTTTGCGGCCTTCATTGCGGTGGGAGAATCGGTACAAAAACCAGACATGTACTATCAAAATAACGTAACAGGCACGTTAACGTTAATTGAAGCCATGATCGCCGCCGGGATTAAACATTTTGTCTTTTCCTCCACCTGTGCCGTTTATGGAATGCCCAAGGAAATTCCCATGACGGAGAATCATCCCATTAATCCCCTCAGTCCCTATGCGGCCAGTAAACGGATGGTGGAACAAATTTTGGCCGATTGTGACCAGGCCTATGGGTTGAAATCGGTTATTTTTCGCTACTTTAATGCGTCCGGAGCGGAACCCCAAGGCCGACTGGGGGAAGATCATAACCCCGAAACCCATCTCATTCCCTTGGCCTTGTTAACTGCGTTGAAAAAACGTCCCCAATTGTCAATTTTTGGAACGGATTACGATACCCCCGACGGCACAGCGTTGCGGGACTATATCCATGTGTGCGATCTGGCTAGTGCCCATGTCCTTGGATTACAGTATTTATTAAACGGGGGAGAAAGTAATTTATTCAACCTGGGCAACGGTAATGGTTTTTCGGTGCGGGAAGTAATTGAAACGGCGAAAGCAGTGACAGGATTAGACATCCCCTACCAAGAATGTCCTCGGCGAGCCGGGGATGCGCCGATTTTAGTGGGTAGTAGTGCAAAAGCCCAAAGGATCTTAGGGTGGGTTCCCCAGTATGCTGACTTGGCCACCATTATTGACCACGCATGGCAATGGCATCAGCAACGTCATGGAAGTTGAAATGTATTTTCTTAATTGCTTGATTGACCATGACTCGGATTGCCATCATCGGAAGCGGGATTGTCGGGGCGGCGATCGCCTATGAATTAAGCCTTGTGCCGGGGTTAAGCATTGACCTGTTTGACGCCCAGCAGCCGGGACAGGGGGCCACGGGGGCCGCTCTCGGTATTTTGATGGCGGTGATTAGTCAGAAAAAACAAGGCAAAAATTGGCAACTCCGCCAAACCAGTTTGGATCGATATCGCAGTCTGATACCGGAATTGGAAAGCATGACAGGCCAGGTTATTCCCGTTAATCGCCATGGTTTGGTGAAATTACTGATGGAAGCTGACGGCGATCGCTGGCAAAAATTACAACTGACCCGCCAACGCCAGGGTTATCCGCTGGAAATTTGGGACTGGGATCAGGTTAAACAACAGTTTCCGGTGTTACAGTCCGTTGAACTACAGGGGGCGATTTATTCGCCCTGGGATTGGCAAATTCAGCCCCGACCGTTAACCGAAACCTTAATCACCGCCGCCGTCAACCAGGGCGTAGTCTGTCATTTTCAAACCCCGGTTAAGCCCTTACCCCAGACCTCCGTTCAGGGAGTTTGCCCACAAATAGAAACAACCCAAGGCGATTTTCCTATTGATTATGTCATCGTCACTGCCGGTTTAGGCACGACGGCCATCAGCCAGCAAGATTTATCTTTAGATCCGGTGATTGGCCAAGCCTTTCTGCTGGAACTACCACCCCGTTTAACCCTGACCCCTGCCCCGGATTGGCAGCCAGTTTTAACTGCTGAGGATATTCATTTAGTGCCGTTGGCGAATCAAATGTATTGGCTGGGGGCGACGGTGGAATTTCCGGCGGATTGTCCCCAGGGTTTACCCAATGATCAGTTACGAACCCAACTCTGGCAACGGGCGATCGCCTATTATCCCTTTTTAGATCAGGCCAAAATTTTAAATTACTGGAGTGGTAAACGCCCGCGACCGGTGGGGGAAAGCGCCCCGGTGATTCGGCCTTTAATGGGGTATAAAAATGTATTGATTGCCAGTGGTCATTATCGCAACGGTGTTTTATTAGCCCCCGCCACGGCGATCGCCGTTAAGGATTGGCTCGGGCAGTCTGCGGGTTAACCATTTGGCGATCATTTTGTTCAGTTAGCTGGAAACTTGGAAATCTTTCCCTGGGATGATTAAGCTTGAGAGGGGGAAATATCAAAGCTAGGAACCATTGGTAATGCAAAATTACGATGCCATTGTGGTGGGGGCAGGGATTACAGGGGCGGCGATCGCCTATGAAATGCAAAAGCAGGGGCAGCGGGTGTTGTTATTGGAAAAATCGCCCCAACCGATTAATGCCACGGCGTTGAGTTATGGCGGCATTATTTATTGGGCGGGAATTACCCCCCTTCAACAACAATTATGTTACGAAAGTCGCCATCATTGGACTCACTTGAGCCAAGCCTTGGGCGGTGAAACGGAATATCGGGAATTGGATCTCTTGCTTTATCTGCGTCCCGAAGATGATTTCCAGGCCATCAAAAGCCAGCTTCAGACCTGTGTTATCCCGCCTCAATATGTTGACCCCCTGACGGCGATCGCCATCGAACCCCAATTAAATCGGGATGCAATCCAGGGGGCGTTTGTGGTGGGGCAGGGCCATGTCCATGCCGGAAAAACCGTTAAAGCCTATCTAGAGGCTTTTCAACGCCAGGGGGGAGACATTCACATTGCCACCGTCACCCAATTAATACAGGTAGAATCAACCATTGTTGGCGTTAAAACCACCACGGAGGAAATTTATAGTCCCCGGATTATTCTGGCGACCGGCGGCCAATGTCGATCCCTGTTGGCGGACTATCATTTATCGCTACCCCTCTATTTCACCCATGCCCTGCTGTTACAAACCCCCCCTACCACCGAGAAATTGCGCTGTGTGGTGATGCCGGCGGATTTACAACAACGACCTAATTTGGAAGGGCTAGCGTCCCAAATCGATTGGCAGCATCCCCAAGACCGCTGTTTGTCCACCGTGCTAGAAGCGGGAGCGGTACAATTTTTGGACGGTCATGTATTTTTAGGGCAAATTAGCCAATTAATTACCTCCCCCCACTATCGCCCTGATCTGGCCTTGGCAAAGCACGAATTACAAACGGCGATCGCCGCTATTTTGCCGAACTTAGCCCAATTACCCAGCACCTGTCACCATTGCTTAGTCGCTTTTACCAACCATCCCCTACCGTTAATCGGGGAAATTCCCAGTCTGCCGGGATTGAGTCTGTTTACCGGCTTTACCCATCCCCTAGTTTACGTGCCGCCCCTGGCCGAGCGTTTTGCCCGCTGGTTAACCGGTCATGCCGACCCCATCATTGAGGCGGTGCGCCGAACCATTACAGTCCCCGGAGACGAAATAAAAGCAGTTGGGTTTGTTGATCGGGGTTGAAATTGTCATCACTCAGGAGTAACAGACTTTGGGAACCATCGACTAATTTTGGTCCCAGGGTTAAGCCCTCCAAATTATCCAGTTCTATCCCTAGCTCCGCGAGATCCAACAATAACTGTTTACGCATGGGGGTTAAATTTTGGGTTCCCGGCTGAAAACTTTCGACGTTAGAGGTATCCGTGGCATTGCCATTGACCACCTGAAACAGTTTTGCCCCAAACCCTGTTAAACCAAAGGTACGTTCCAAACTAAGGAAATAGCCTTCCTTTGGTAACGCTAGCATTTCACTCAATCCATGGCTGAGGGTTCCCGCCGGGGCAGGATCAAGGCGATATAAACTTTCACTAACCAGCACTGGTGGCCCCACAGAATTAATCAAATAATGTAACCAACGGACGGGGGCATTGTTGGGGGGATTTTCTGGGTCAATATCCTGGGCGAGGGCGCTTTCAGTGGCGACAAATAAGCGAAAGGGATCATCGGGTAACACACTGGTTGCGGCGATGGTTAGGGGTTCAAAGCCGAGATTATCGCGGATGCCTTTCACGGGACCGGACTCTGGTAAAAAACGGCGGGGCAGGGGCAACTCATTCAATAATTGACCCGTTTGGGGATCAAATTCTCCAATCACAGGAGCACTTTGGCTTTTCATGACCCCTTCGCTGCTGATATACACCGTGTTGCGGGGGGAGAGGGCAATGCCTTCGGGATCGAGGGTCTGGGGATGGTAGGGTTGACCGTCAGCTTTTTTCAGCACAATAACGTCTTTGACGCTTATTTCCTTAATCTTAATCCCTGCCCGCGTCTGCTCTAGGGGAATTTCAAGGCGATAAAAACGCGGCGATCGCCGATCATCACTAACCGCATAATACAAATCCTGGCTACGGTCATAAACCAACCCCGATAATCCCCCCACGGGCAAATCCTGAAACGTTTGTTGGGGCAGAGTGTAACTGGCTAAAAATTCTAAAGATAAATCGGGAAATAAACGGGTTTCCGCTTGAACCTGGGCGATCGGCAAAGTACACGCCGTCAAATTAAGACAAGAAATACTAATAATTAACGACAATAAAGCCCGATAAAATCGAGGAGACTGTATTCGCAACCGTTGCCAAACTAGTGGAAATTGAACAATCACAAGCACCTAATCCAAAACGTTTTTTCCGCAATCCTAGCAAGTCTTTGGCCCTTTAATCATTAAAAAAGAGGCCATTGCTGACCTCAAAATGATTCATAATTGCCATTCAACATTGATAAGGTAAACCGAAATTTCGGTATTAGGCAAGACCGGCGTTAGTCCCTGGCTTACCCGTTGCTAACTCAACCTTGACGATTTTGCCGCCCATCTTCATGATCCGCTGTTGCTCACGGAACCAATTATCATAAGGCACTAACTTTGTAAAATAAGTATTTTGTAATTCCCGTTGTGTCCGAATCCGGGTCTGGCTAGGAACACAAGCCGTAATTCTAAACATCCGCATGGGGTGTGGCTCTCCTAAAATGTTTCTTTAAAAAATCGAAATAATAGTGGGGAACGGGAGTCAGAAGTCAACACCAGCAAATTAGAACGTTTAGAGCTTTAGCCCCCAAGGCGTTTAATTCCTCTAGCACTCACTTTAGACATCCCGATCCAAACTCTGGCGGTAATCGTCAAATTAGCTAACGGCATAGCCCCTGACTTGGCATTACCTATTGGGAAATTAATCGACTAGCTCAAGCCAGAGCAGATGTAATCGAGGTAAACACCCATTTCTTTCCCAGCATCCGCACCCACCAAGCTAGCGGTTACTTCTTTGATCGCTTGAATCGCTTGAACGGTGGAGGAGATGGGCACACCCAAGGAGTTGTAGGTTTCTTTCAAACCGTTGAGTACACGCTCGTCGAGGATGGACGCATCGCCGGCCAACATGGCATAGGTGGCATAGCGGAGGTAGTAGTCCAAATCACGGATACAAGCTGCGTAACGACGGGTGGTGTACATATTACCACCGGGACGGGTTACATCAGAGTACAACAGGGATTTGGCAACGGCTTCTTTCACGATGGTGGAAGCATTGGCGCTGATCACGCTAGCAGCCCGAACCCGGAGTTCACCACTGGCGAAATAGCTTTTTAATTTGTCCATAGCAGCACCGTCGAGGTATTTGCCTTGGACGTCAGCAGAGTTGATGACAGCGGTAATTGCGTCTTGCATGGTTTTGATTTCCTTAAGTCTTACTCAAATGTGAACAATTGCTAAAAGAGTTGAATATGCCGATCAACGCTTCAATAAGCCGGGGTTTTTGACCTAGCTCATTGCACCGATAACGAAGTCGAAGTAGCCAGAGGCTTCCGCTGCATCATCCGCAGACATTAAACCACAAGCAACTTCTTTCATTTCGCGGACACTTTGAGCAACGGCTTCGATGGGGGTGCCGAGGGAACGGTACATTTCCCGCACACCAACCAAACCGATTTCTTCAATGGGGGTAACGTCACCGGAAACAACGCCGTAGGTAACGAGGCGGAGATAGTAATCCATGTCCCGTAAACAGGTCGCGGTCATTTCTTCACCGTAGGCATTGCCACCGGGGGAAACGATGTCAGGACGCTTTTGGAAAAGGCGATCGCCAGCTTGCTTGACGATGGTTTCGCGGGAACCGGTGAGGGTTTCAGCAATGCGAAGACGGGCAGCACCGCCGGTAACAAACGCTTTAATACGATCCAGTTCACCCGGGCTTAAGTAGCGGGCTTCTGCATCAGCATTCACGATGGATTTCGTGACGATACTCATGGATGGATTCCTCCGTAAAGATTTAAACGTTGAAGATAATTTTAAGCTGATTGTATCAACTGAGGCAAAACATTACGCTGGACAAAGCCGCTTACCAGCAGACTCCAGCGAGCAACCTGCCCAAACTATTCTCAGGCATTGCGATCCCAATCGCCCTAGCTTTGTAATAGTTTGTAATATTTCTTGATAATTTAACTCAGGTTTGCCGAGAGCGGTTCTGATTAACGGGTTTTTACCGTCAAAAGTTGGGGCGGCGTCGCATCCGGCGGATAAAGCA
>JBJOGT010000516.1:0-5180 GCA_046048115.1 Cyanobacteriota bacterium
GAACCGTTGTCTTCTCGCCTTAGAATCAAAAAAGATTTATTTCATAACCGGGGTGCTTCCATGGAAGGAGAATTGATGGTGTTGACCGAGGCGGAGGAGCCGGTTGAAGATACTGCTGCCAAAAATCCGCCGGTAGAGCCGATGGAGCCAACAAAAACCCCTTGGACGATTGACGCCAGCGAAAATCTCTATCGCATCGCCGGGTGGGGAGAACCCTATTTTTCCATTAATGCGGCGGGCCATGTCACCGTTTCCCCCCAGGCGGATCACGGGGGAGCGTTGGATTTATATGAACTGGTGGAAGGGCTACGCCAACGCAAAATTGGTTTACCACTACTGTTACGCTTTTCCGATATTCTGGCCGATCGCATTAATCGCCTCAATGCTGCCTTCGCCCGGGGTATCGCCCGCTACCGTTATCCCAACACCTACCGGGGGGTGTATCCGATCAAATGTAATCAACACCGTCACATTGTTGAATCCCTGGTGCGCTATGGCACGCCCTATAATTTTGGGCTAGAAGCGGGGTCTAAGCCGGAGTTAATGATCGCCCTAGCGATGTTGCAACCCCAGGAAAATCCTGAACCGGATCAACAAAATCAACCGTTATTAATCTGTAACGGCTACAAAGACCGCGAATATATCGAAACGGCCTTGCTTGCCCGCCGTTTAGGGCACCGACCGATCATTGTGGTGGAACAGGTGGCAGAGGTCTCTTTGGCGATCGACATTTCCCGGAGTTTGGGCATTAAGCCGATTCTGGGGGTACGGGCTAAACTTAGCACCCAGGGCATGGGACGGTGGGGCATTTCCACTGGCGATCGGGCCAAGTTTGGTTTGACCATTCCCGAAATGTTATGGGTGATTCAACAACTCCAAGCAGCAGAAATGGTGGACTGTCTGCAATTATTGCATTTCCATATCGGCTCCCAAATTTCTTCGATTTCCGTGATTAAAGAGGCCATGACCGAAGCCAGTCAAATATTTGTGCAGTTGGCCAAACTAGGAGCCAATATGAAGTATTTAGATGTAGGCGGCGGCTTGGGGGTAGACTATGACGGTTCAAAAACCAACTTTTACGCCTCAAAAAATTACAACATTCAAAATTATGTGAACGATGTGATTTCGGCGGTGCAGGATGCCTGTGATGCGGCGGATATTCCCTGTCCCGTTTTGATTAGTGAAAGTGGCCGGGCGATCGCCTCCCATCAATCAGTACTAATTTTTGACGTAGTATCCACCAATGATATCCGTCCCCAATTACCCAAGGTAAAAGCCAAAGACCATGCCATTGTGCGGAATTTGCTGGAAACCTGGGAAACCTTAACCGTTGATAATTACCAGGAAGCGTACCATGACATTGAGCAATTTAAAACTGAAGCCATTAGTTTGTTTAATTTTGGCTATTTGAGCTTAACGGAACGGGCAAAAGCGGAAGAAATTTATTGGGCTTGCTGTCGTAAAATCCTTGAAATTTGCCGCCAACAGGATTATGTTCCCGATGATTTGGAAAACCTAGAGGTTAATCTGGCATCTATCTATTACGTCAATATGTCAGTGTTTCAGTCAGCCCCCGACGCCTGGGCGATCGACCAACTTTTCCCGATTATGCCCATCCATCGCCTGGACGAAGAACCCACCCAGAGGGGCATTCTCGCCGATATTACCTGCGACAGCGACGGCAAAATTGATCGTTTTATTGATTTGCGGGATGTGAAATCGGCGCTGGAATTACATCCCTTAATCGAAGTCGCACAAGCCGATATGCCCCCCCAGGTTGAACCCTATTATTTGGGCATGTTTTTGGTAGGGGCTTACCAAGAAATCATGGGCAATTTACACAACTTGTTCGGCGACATTAATGTCGTCCATATTCAGATGAGTCCTAAGGGTTATCAGATTGAACACCTCGTCCGGGGAGATACGATCGCCGAAGTATTGAGTTATGTCCAGTACGACTCCGAAGATTTGCTGGAAAACATGCGCCGTTATTGTGAGCAGGCCATGGCAGACAAACGCATGAGCCTAGCGGAATCCCAACTATTGTTAGAGAACTACGAGCGCAGTCTGCTGCAATATACCTACCTCAAAGCTCCAACGGTTTAGCCCCGGTTGATGTTTGAGTCTGGGTTAGGGACTGATGGCTTTGAATGATTAATTCATCATCCCAACTCTATTGAATCTCTTCCGTTGCACGGCTCAACATCGTGTCTTCCAGGTGTTTCTCCTGTTGGCGATCGCCAGCGAGTAATTCCCGCGCTTTTTCATCCAGGTTATCCGTTATTGCGTTGTCTGTTTCCGCTGCCCGGGCTGTCATCGTGTCGTGGAGGTGTTGATCCTGGTGACGATCTTTGGCCAACAGTTCACGGGCTTTATCTTGGGTACTCATGACGACTCCAAAATGGTATCAATAGCAACTCTTTAACTGTATCGTGTCAGGGAAAGGCTGAATTTAATTTCAGGGCTAAATGATAAAAAACTTTAACGTTTATCGGATTTTGTAATGACTCCATGCCAAAAACCCATCCGCCGTAACCCGTAAAAATAACCGGCGGAGCCCTGCCCAGTTGATACTCCCAACTAACCGAGCAGCGTAACAAAACAGAAGGAGTAACTATCCCCCTCGGTTGAGGTTAATCCCTAGGCAGATCCGCGCCCCTAACCGCTTAATCTTCATGATCATCAAAGGGGTCACTCAATTCTGCTGAGGGCGGGCCAAAGGACGTGTAAACCGCAAATCCTGTAATGGCAATCAGAATGACAGCAAAGGTAATACTAATAACGGTTGCGGATTCCATAGGGTAAAATTGGTAATTGTTTCTGTTGTCTTATATTATTACAGAACATTACAAAATCTCATTTAGTCGTCTTTAACGGGAAACTCTATGGCACAGCGCACTTGGTTAGGAGATATCCTCAGACCCTTAAATTCTGAATATGGAAAAGTCGTACCTGGTTGGGGAACCACCCCGGTGATGGGGGTTTTCATGGCCCTCTTCTTTGTATTTCTGCTGATTATTCTGCAAATCTACAACTCTTCTTTGATTCTAGAAGGCTTCCGCGTTGACTGGAACGGTTAAGCAGAAAGCGCCGCGTTGCGGATTCCTGCGAGACCACCCATTGGCACCGGGTCACCGATTGTTAGTTCTAAGAGATCCCGCCTTGCCGGGATTTTTTTGTGGGGAGACCTGCTAAAGTCGGATTAACAGCTTGTTTTGATTACGTTACTGCATCACTGCATAACCCTTGTAAATCTATGAATATTTTTGGCATCGGCTTACCCGAAATGGGTTTGATTCTGGTTATCGCATTACTGGTATTTGGCCCCAAAAAATTACCAGAAATTGGCCGCAGTTTGGGCAAGGCCCTCAAAGGATTTCAAGATGCCTCTCGGGAATTTGAAACAGAATTTAAACGGGAAGCAGAAAATTTAGAAAAATCCGTGCAGATGAAAGCCCAGCTCGAAGAAGGCAAAACGGCGGGGACTGAGTCAGAGAAAATGGGTTAATTGAATGAATGGAGTTGTGTGGATAAGCCCTTACCGTATTTTTCCCTAATTATCCCAATTTATAACGAGGAGGATAATATTCCCCTGCTTTACCAGCGAATCAAAGCGGTGATGGATGGATTAGACCATTGTGAGTTGATTTTTATTAACGATGGTAGCCGCGACACCTCTTTGGAGCTAATACGGGACTTAAAAGCCCAGGATCAGCGGATATGTTATCTCAGTTTTGCCCGTAATTTTGGCCACCAAATCGCTGTCACAGCGGGGTTAAATTTTGCCCGGGGGAAGGCAGTGATCATTCTGGATGCCGATCTCCAAGATCCCCCCGAATTATTGCCAGCATTGATTGAACAATGGCAGCAGGGTTATCAAGTTGTCTATGCCCAGCGCACCAAACGTAAACAGGAAAGTTGGTTTAAACGCCTGACCGCCTATGTTTTTTACCGGTTATTGCAACGATTGGCCGATGTGAAGATTCCCGCCGATACGGGGGATTTTTGTCTGATGGATCGCCGGGTGGTGGATTTACTAAACGCCATGCCCGAACGAAATCGGTATATCCGGGGATTACGATCTTGGGTGGGGTTTCGCCAGACCGCCGTTAAATTTGAGCGCGATCCCCGTTATGCCGGGGAGGTGAAATATACCTTCCGCAAGTCATTTCGGTTGGCCATAAATAGTCTAGTTTCGTTTTCCATTGTGCCGTTACGGTTGGCAACTTATTTGGGACTGTTTTCGGCGTTCATGGCTTTGCTGATGGCGATGTTGGTGCTTTATTGGCGCTTATTTCAGGTCAATTCCCCGATTACGGGGTTAGCCACCATTGTCATTGCCATTTTATTTTTGGGGTCAGTACAATTAATCTGCATTGGCATTTTAGGGGAATATATCGGGCGCATTTACGACGAGGTTAAGGGGCGGCCTTTATATACCTTGGCGGAGGTTGCGGGGTTTGAAAGCATGCAATAATGATCTCCCATTGACAGAACGCGATCAAAAATTTAGCCTAGACTCATGGACTTTGAATGGGATGATGCTAAAAATATCATCAATCTCAAAAAACACGGCATTGATTTTGATTTTGCCAAGGAAATTTTTGCTGGAATCTGGATTTCAAAACAAGACAAGCGCAAAGATTACGGCGAAGATCGATTTCTTGCTTTGGGATTATTAGAAAACTTTGTTTTACTAGCAGTTTATACTAAACGAGGTAACACAATATGTTTGATATCAGTAAGACGTGCCAACATTGCTGAGAGAAAAATTTATTATGACTATATCGCGGCAAGAGCAGTTGAAGCTCCTTGGTCAGATGCAGAATGATGACATTGACTACACAGATATTGAGCAGACGGATGCTGAATTTTGGCAGGATGCGACTGTAAATCTTTCAGAAAAAATCCCTGTGACCATCAACCTTGATCCCACTGTGCTGGACTGGTATGAACGACAGGTTCCTCAGGATTACCACAAACTGATTAATCATGTTTTGAAAACGTATATGTTGAAAAACCAGTCTTCTCTTTGAAATTCCTAAAAAATAACCCGAGAATTACCGTTGATCACCTATGTTCAAATGCCGCTAATAGCCCAGGTTGATCAAGGTTAGGGGTAGAACCTACATTCCGCACACGCTACATGGAGTGCAGTAGTAAAAATAAACACTCAGCAG